>PMIL01000299.1:22450-39102 GCA_003157075.1 Bacteroidales bacterium
GAGGTTTATAAAAACAGAAAAAACAGTAATTAATATCCATGCGTACCACCAGAAATTTTTGCCGGTCTTATAATAGAACCATGTAATCAGTCCAAGAACCGGTCCGCCAACCAGAAGTGCAATAAACCATGACTTTATATGATCAGTGATAAATGTTCTGATTGTCATGGTGTTAAATCCGTACTTTTTTTCAATCACAAAAGTATCATAATAACCAAACGGTATATTAATAATGTCGGAGGCAAATCCGATTATTCCGAAAAAGAGAAGGGAAATTATCACGCTGTTTGCGCTTAATATCCTTGCCAGGTTATCAGCCAGCGCAAATCCTCCGGCAAGGATCATAATAAGAATAACACTTAGATTAAAAGACGATGACCAGAAAGATAACCTGTTATTGTCTTTCTGATACCTCTGAGTCTTCCTATACTCATCCTCATCACAAATTCCTATAAGCTTTTCCGGCAGCTTATCTGACCACATTAATGAGTTGAGATAATCAAGATATCTTTCAGTAATAAAACCACTTATAGGTATTATTAAGATCAGGTAGAATATAAAATTGTGCATTTATCAGCAGTCTATAAAAAAAGAAGCAGGGCGCCTTTTTAAAATAAGTGTGGAATAAATATGTCTCGCTGCATTTCCTCGTGCTAGAAAGGATAGGCACCCTGCGGTTCCGTAAATATAATAAATATTTTTAAGTTAGCATACCTCCGCATACATGAATTGTTTGTCCTGTCACATAAGAGGACAGATCCGAAGCCAGATACAAAGCTGTATTTGCCACATCTTCAGGGGTTCCGCCACGTTTCAGAGGTATTTTATCTGCCCATTCTTTTTTTACATTTTCTGGTAATTTTTCAGTCATCTCAGTAAGAATAAAGCCCGGAGCGATTGCATTGCATCGAATGTTTCTTGAGCCAACTTCTTTTGCAATACTCTTTGTAAAACCAATGATACCGGCTTTAGAAGCTGAATAATTACTCTGACCGGCATTACCCGAAACACCTACCACAGAACTCATGTTTACAATTGACCCGCCTTTTTGTTTAATCATGGGCATCAGGACAGCTTTAGTAAGATTAAATACCGATTTAAGATTCACTGCGATTACAGAATCCCATTGATCCTCTGTCATACGCATAAGCAAAGTATCTCTTGTAATACCTGCATTATTGATCAGGATGTCAATCCTGCTGAAATCTTTTATTACTTCATCGATAACACGTTGTGAATCATCATATTTTGCTGCATTTGAAACATAGCCTTTCGCCTTTACCCCAAGAGCTTCAAGCTCTTTAATGGTTGTCTGAAACTCCACATCGTCCACAATATTTGTAATTGCTATATCACATCCTTCGAGAGCAAATCTGACTGCAATTGCTTTGCCAATTCCTCTTGATGCGCCGGTGATGAGAGCTGTTTTTCCTTCAAGTAACTTCATTTCACTAATGTTAAAATTCGTGCAAATATAGAATAATTAATTATGCCGCCCAATCATTTGCCCCCCTTTAGGGGGGTTGGTGAGCCTACTGCTTTTGTGACAGTAACACCAATATCAGCAGGTGATTGAACAACATGTATTCCGCAATTCCTCATTATTTCCATTTTAGCGGCGGCAGTATCATTCTTCCCTCCGATTATTGCGCCTGCATGACCCATTCTGCGGCCTTTGGGTGCAGTCTGTCCAGCAATAAAGCCTATAACAGGTTTTGTACCATTATCCTTAATCCATTCAGCGGCTTCATTTTCCATATTTCCGCCGATTTCTCCTATAATAACAATGGCCTCAGTTTCCGGATCATCCATCATGAGTTTTACGGCATCGAGCGTCGTTGTTCCTATAATCGGATCTCCTCCGATTCCAATGCCTGTTGATTGACCGAATCCCTGTTTAGTTACCTGGTCCACAGCTTCGTACGCAAGAGTTCCCGATCGTGAAATGATTCCGATTGTCCCTTTCCTGTGAATAAAGCCAGGCATTATTCCCACTTTTGACTCCCCTGGTGTTATTATTCCCGGACAATTTGGTCCGATAAGCCTTGCAGAATATGATTTAAGGTATTCTTTCACCATAACCATATCAGAGACAGGGATACCTTCAGTTATTGTTACAATGAGCTTAATACCTGCATTTGCGGCTTCCATAATGGCATCCGCTCCTACAGCAGGCGGAACAAATATAATTGAAACATCAGCCGCGGTCTCAGCTACTGCTTCTCTTACAGTATTAAATACTGGTAAATTCAGGTGAACCTGCCCCCCTTTGCCTGGTGTTACACCACCAACCACATTTGTACCATATTCAATCATCTGTGTCGCATGGAATGTTCCTTCACTGCCGGTGAATCCCTGAACAATGACTCTTGAATTTTTATTTAACAGAATGCTCATAAACCGCAGGTTTTAATTGATACATCGATCCTGTTTTCAAAATTACCGAATAATTCCCGGTTAATTGTTAAACAGAAATGATAATTATCACAAATCACTGGTACTGGTTTCTTGGTACTAGTTTCTGGTCGGCTTTTTTGAATGATTCTGTATCCAGTGCTCAGTACTCATTGGTCCAGTACTGAGTACCCAGTACCCAGTAACCAGGACCAAGAATACATTTTCAATTAAGTTTCCTACATTTGCAGCTTACACGAATACAACAGATGATTATATCAGAAGAAACAATCTGTGCGCCTGCAACAGCCATCGGAGGGGCAATTGCAGTAATAAGGATTAGTGGTCCAGAAAGCCTGATTATCTGCAAAAAAGTATTTTATCCTTTTGATGAGAATATTAACCTTGCTGAACAAAAAGGTTATACAGTTGTATTTGGAGAGATCCGTTCAGGCGAAAAAATTATTGATGAAGTCCTGCTTACGGTTTTCAGGGCGCCTCACTCCTACACGGGCGAGAATTCAGCAGAAATTTCATGCCATGCTTCACCTTATATCATCAGAAAAATACTTGGATTATTGATTGATTTCGGAGCCGTAGCTGCTAAACCGGGAGAATTCACCCAAAGAGCCTTTTTTAATGGCAAAATGGATCTATTGCAGGCAGAAGCTGTTGCCGATGTCATTGCATCAAAATCAGATTCTTCCCATAGGATAGCAATAAATCAGATGCGTGGAGGTTTCTCTTCAGAGATAAGCACATTAAGATCTGAATTGCTGAAGTTTGCCTCCCTTATTGAACTTGAGCTCGATTTTGGAGAAGAGGATGTCGAGTTTGCTGACCGTACAAAATTAAAAACAATCATTTTAAGTGTTAAGGAACTCTCAGACAGGCTTGCTGCTTCGTTTATGCTTGGCAATGTTTTAAAGAATGGAATACCTGTAGCGATAATAGGAAAACCCAATTCAGGCAAATCTACGCTTCTGAACGCTCTTCTTATGGAGGATCGGGCGATAGTTTCAGATATTCCCGGTACTACCAGAGACTCAATCGAAGATACAATTGTTATAGATGGTATTGAATTCCGGTTTATAGATACTGCAGGACTTCGTGAGACGACTGATGCGATTGAGATTCTGGGTATTAAAAAAACTCATGAGAAGATCATGCAAGCATCGATTATTCTTCTGGTTGATGAAATCACCGATTCTTCAGGATCCGTAAACAGGCGGACTCAGGCAATCAGGGAGATGATAAATGATCCTGAAAAACACCTGATAGTAGTGGTAAACAAATGTGATACAGATTCAGGAGATCTTCAAACAAATCTTGCTTCCGGAATCAATCTTAAGAAGAATGATACGCTTCTTTTTATCTCTGCCAAANNATTATTGAGCTCAGATGATGTAATAATCACAAATATAAGACATTATAATTCCCTTATCAAAGTTTCCGAAAGTCTGGAGAGAGTAATTTCCGGACTAATGGACCAGGTCCCGGAAGATCTTATTGCAATTGATATCCGTCAGGCAATCCATTATCTTGGTGAGATNNGAAATTACCTCAGATGAGATCCTGGGTAATATCTTCAGGAATTTCTGTATAGGAAAGTAGCTGCTTCCTGAATCCTACTTGTGGTGGACTTAATGTTACTTCAAAAATTTAATTTCTGTACATATTCGAGTCCCATCTCCCTCAGCTTATATTTTTGAATTTTTCCGCTTGCTGTTTTTGGAAAGTCATCAATAAAAATAACATGCACTGGAATTTTTATCCTTGATATTTTTCCGCGGCAAAACTCTTGCACTTCTTCCTGGGTGAGACAACTGCCACTTTTCAGTTTAATGAATGCAGCTACAATTTCACCGTATTTTAAATCTGCTATTCCGGCAACCTCGACCATTTCAATCTGTGGCAGCTGGTAAAGAAAATTTTCAATTTCGCGGGGATATATATTTTCGCCGCCACGGATAATCATATCTTTTATTCTTCCTGTGATCCTGTAAAAGCCATCGCTGGTTTTTACGGCAAGGTCACCTGAATGAAGCCATCCGTTTTTATCTATTGCCAGAGCAGTAGCTTCCGGATTATTATAATATCCTTTCATAACATTGTATCCACGGCAGCATATTTCACCCTGTACTTCGACAGGACATTCCTTCCCTGTTTCCGGATCGAAAATTTTAACTTCAACCCCTGGATAATTTGTGCCGACTGTTGTAGCCCTGACTTCAGCTGAATCTGTAATTCGTGTTGCGGTCATTCCGGGTGATGATTCGGTAAGACCATAAACAATTATTAAGTCACGGCAATTCATTCTGTTCATCACCTGATTCATTGTTTCAATCGGACATAATGAGCCTGCCATTATCCCTGTGCGTAGTGTGCTCAGATCAAACATGCTGAACATAGGATGATTGAGCTCGGCTATAAACATTGTAGGTACACCATAAAGGGCTGTACAGCGTTCTTTTTGAACCGAAGCCAAAACAATCAGAGGATCAAATTCTTCGACAAAAACCATTGTGGATCCATGTGTTATTATTGCGCACATTGCCAATACACATCCGAAACAATGAAACATTGGCACACATACAAGTAAGCGGTCAGCCGGGGTATAATTCATGCAATCACCGGTACTCTGACCACAGTTCACGATATTATGATGGCTTAACATAACACCTTTTGGAAATCCTGTTGTACCCGATGTATATTGCATATTAACAACGTCATGACAGGACATTGTTGCCCTGAGTTTATTCAATTCATCATCAGGAATATAAGACCCCAGCAGTATAAGTTCATGAGTATTATACATACCTCTGTGTTTCTGAGGGCCAATAAATATTACATTTTTAAGTTTTGGAAATTTGCTACTGACAAGCTCGCCCCGGGCACAGGTTTTCAGTTCGGGAATAAGATCAAAAATCATACTGACATAGTCGCTGTCGCGATACCCGTCAATTATACACAGAGTATTCAGATCGGCATCCCTGATAATATATTCCAGCTCGGAGGATTTATAGCTGGTATTTACAGTCACCATGACCGCTCCGATCTTAGCCGTTGCAAACATAAAGGTAGACCAGTCAGGCACATTTGTTGCCCATACTCCTACCTTATCATTTTGCTTTACCCCGATACTTAGAAGGCCCTTGGCAAGTTTATCCACACGATCATTAAATTGTGAATAGGTAAACCTTAAGTTTCTGTCAGGATAAATCATAAACTCATGATCGGGAGTTTCGTGAGCCCATCTCTCCAATAATTCTCCCAGTGTATTCTCTATAAGTTTCATGTAAATATGTGTTATACCGGGACGTATACTAAAGCAAGAATCCTGGCACTGTTTGTATTAGTTGTAACCAAATGGCTTACAATCGAATCGAGATAAATACTGTCCCCTTTTCCCAGCTCGAATATTTCGTTTCCATAATGAACCGTCACCTTGCCCTCAAGCACATAAATAAACTCTTCCCCTTCATGAGATGACTTTGAAGGCTTACTTTTTTCATTTGGAATGATATCTATGATAAATGGCTCCATATGCCTGCCGGTCTTATTCGGTGCCAGCGAAAAAAATGTAAGATGTTCGCGATTTTCATTTTCGCTGGTCGAGAAGCTTAATGTTGACTGGTGTTCGTTTGCGCGGATAATGGCAGGACCTTCTTTGATAGTATCATCAAGTAAGGTTCCGATCCTGATACCAAGGGCACGCGTAACCCTGATCAGGACACCTAAAGAAGGTATGGAAGTACCTGATTCAATTGAGTTTAATTGTTTGACAGACAGTCCGGCTTTACGTGCAAGGTCTTCTGCTTCAATCTTTTTTAATGTCCGTAATGTTGAGATTTTCTCACCGATAAGTTGATTACTAGCCATATTATTAATTACATTTTATGATTTCTCAGGGCATAAATATAAATGAATTATTCAAACCAGCCAGAATTGTTTTTTAGTAGTTCGATTCTGCTACGCGCTACAAATTGTATGGTTTGATGTCAAAACATATATCTTTGGCTCCGGTAAACAGTGAATTCATGAAACTGAATTTTTGTAGTCTTAGCAGCGGAAGCAGCGGTAATTGTTATTACGTTGGCAATGAGTTCCATGGAATTTTAATTGATGCCGGAATTTCAGCTACTTCCATCCGTAAGTTTCTGAAAGATATGAATATTTCCATGCAGACTATAATGGGTGTGCTGGTAACTCATAATCATTCGGATCATATAAAAGGATTAGAAGTACTCACCAGGAAAAACCATCTTCCTGCTTTTACTACAACAAAAATCTGGGAGAGCATCCTAAATCCGCGTATCAGAATATCCCGAGACTGTATCCGCGAAATTCCCATGCAGAAAAAGTTTCATCTTGCAGGTTTTGATATAGAAGCATTTCCTGTTTTTCACGATGCTCCTGAAACAATTGGGTTCCATATCTGTGCCGGAGATAAGAAAATAACAATCGCAACTGACCTGGGACATATTTGCCAGACTTCAGCTCCGTATATTAAAGAGGCAAATTTGCTTGTTATTGAGTCAAATTATGATGAGGAGATGCTTGCAAATGGCAGTTACACCTATTATCTAAAGGCAAGGATACAATCAGACCATGGACATCTTGGCAATCTTCAAACCTCGGCGTTTCTGGCAGAAATAATAAATGACAAGCTTAGTCATATCTGTCTTGCCCATCTGAGCAAAAACAATAATTCTCCTGAAAGAGCACTCCAAACACTATTGCGGACTTTTTCTGAACGGGGCATTAACCTGAACGATCAACAAAGAATATCAATTCTTAACCGGTACCTGCCTACCGAGATGATAAGACTGGATGAATAGATTATTTGTAGAGACAGGTCTCAGACCTGTCTCTACTGTCCCCTTGCCTTTACCCAGTTCATTTTTAACTGAAATTAACAAAACGCCATAAGTCTGTTCAATAAATCTTTCGTAAGTTAATATTATAGTATAATTTAGCATGAAATATTTGTCTGGACAAAGACAGGTCTTATTGTTTGTAAGGTAGAGGGAGGTCTTAGGCCTGTCTTTACGATATAGTTGTAATATAAAGAATAAAATGTTGAATTATGAAATTCCCACGTATTAAACATAAGCTTCTAATTTCTGGCCTGTTTGTTCTTCAATTAGGTATACTGGCTTCCTGCAGCGCAAAAGTTGAGAAGATTGGCATTCTTGGATTTTACCTTGACATGGACCGGAACGCTGCAAAAAGCAAGATGGATTCTTTACTTAAAGTCAAAAAATTACAATATTTTGAAACCAGTGATCTGCTCGGGAATAAACAAACTAATCTATACTTTGATTTTTCAGGAATAACCCCTTTGCTCAGCGCAAAAATTAATCTGAAAAGCACATATATCATTGATGAAAGATTAACCAGCATCAGGTTAAATCTGTGCAGCAGATCAGATAAAGAGAAGCATAGATATTCAGACAATTGTGACTTGAATCAACTTAAGCAATTATTTGAATCTTACAAAAAACAATATGGAAATCCAACTCTGTTGGATGCCGGAGAAAAATATGACTGGCTTTCAAAAGAATTGCCAACCGTTTATTTGCCCGGGCCGAAAGGCAGATTGCTTATGGATAAGATATATTTTTGGAATAAGGGCAATTGTGTCCTTTATTTCGATTTTGGCTATCCTGAAAGATTGACTGAACCGGATTCTACCAGGAAAGACCCGGCTCTCGCTGAATCTCTTGACTGGACAAGTGTTCCTATAATATTCTACGACTTTACAAGAGACTACATAGATATTCTGCTTGAGAAAGCAAGTAAAATGAAGGAAGAGGAATTCAGCAAAAAAAGATAGTTCTGCATAAAAGATAATCTGCTGATGCTGAAATCCACAAGACAGATGCCTGTTTCTTTTGAAAAAAATTCGTACTCTTATATAAATTTTTAAATCTTTATAAACTCATGAAAGAAAATATAATTTACACTCCGGTGCAGAAATTTATTTTGGTTGCATTGAGATTATTGATCGGCTGGCATATTCTGTATGAGGGTTTCTCTAAGTTATTGATTCCAAATTGGTCATCCATCGCATTTTTGAAAGAATCAAAATGGATACTTTCAGGATTTTCAAACTGGATAATCGCTCATCCGGATCTTCTTAGAATCATAGACATTCTTAATACATGGGGATTAATTGCTATCGGTATGGGCTTAATACTCGGTCTTTTTACCAGGGCAGCTGCAATATCGGGTGCAATATTGCTTTTTATCTATTATCTGAATAATCCACCTCTTATAGGCCTTGAATATTCAGTACCCTCCGAAGGCAGTTACCTGATTATCAGTAAAACACTGATAGAATCAGCAGCCCTGATTGCTTTAGCTGTCTTTCCTTCAGGCTACATCGCAGGTTTGGATATTTTAGTCAGCCGGTTTTCAAATCGTAATGGTAAAATGGTAGAATAAGAAAAATGAAAAGATATGGAACAGTCATCAAAATCTGAACAAGGGAATAATCTGTCGCAAAAACCGGCTATCAAACGCCGGACTCTATTGAAAGCTTTGGTAGGGTTGCCGGTTTTGGGTGTGTTTGCAATAGAACTTTTTAAAAAATGGACTTTTGACCAGGAAAAGAAGCATAGAATTCTCAGGGAACTTGGGTTAGACAATATACAGGCTCCTGCTGTTCTGAAAAGCCCTACCGGAGGACACTCTGAATTACTAAGAATAGGACTGATTGGTTTCGGCAGCCGCGCAGTAACTCATGCTAATGGCCTTGGGTTCATGCATCCCGACGATGTCGAAGCGATGAAGAAGGATGATACTTTAAATGACTGGCTCGCTCAGGAAAACCTGAATGTTGCGATAACAGGAATATGTGATGTTTTTGATCTTCATGCAGAACGGGGACTTGCAACAGCCAGGAATAATGTTCACCCGGGAGGCGGAGCTTCGTCCAATCTACCGGTAAAAAGGTATCACTCCTATCAGGAAATGCTTGATGATAAAGACATTGATGCAGTGATGATTGCAACTCCTGATCACCATCACTCTCCAATCGCAGTTGCTGCTGCCAGAGCCGGAAAACATGTTTATTGTGAAAAATCTCCTGCACATTCAGAAGAACAGTTAAATGAACTTTATGAAACCGTAAAAAACAGTAAGATCGTATATCAGCTTGGACATCAGATTACTAAAAGCACTATTTTCCAGCAGGCATCCGATATAATAAAAAAAGATATTCTCGGAAAGATCACTCTGGTTGAAACAACAACCAACCGTAACACTGCTGATGGTGCATGGATCAGGAATCTTGACAAGAATGGTAAACCAAAACCAGGTGACGAGAAGTCTATAGACTGGGAACAATGGTTAGGCGCTGCTCCAAAAGTTCCGTTCAGTTTAGACCGTTACTATAACTGGACAAAATTTTTCGATTATGACATTGGGCTGATAGGTCAGTTGTTTACACATGAATTTGATGCTGTGAATCAGCTGCTTAGAATAGGTATTCCAAAATCAGTTGTGTCTTCAGGCGGGATCTACTATTGGAAAGATAACCGTGATATACCTGATTTGCTGCATTGTGTCTTTGAGTATCCTGACAGGGATCTGACCTTGCTTTACAGCGCTACTCTTGCAAATAGCCGCAATCGCGGCCGTGTTTTTATGGGCCACGATGCCTCCATGGAATTAGGAGATGCCATAAGCATTACCGCAGATGGAGATTCGACGCGTTATCAGAAACAAATTGAATCAGGATTGATAGATCCTTCCAGCCCTATGGTTTCATTCAATCCTAATCTTGGCAAGATAGATGCTGTCAGTGGCGCAACTGAGAAGTACTTTGCTGCAAGAGGACTGACGACAACAACCATTAACGGACGTCAGGTGGATGTCACTTATTTGCATATAAAAGAATGGATAGATTGTATACGCAACGGAGGAACTCCGGCATGTAATATTGAACGTGCATTTGAAGAAGGTGTAGCCTGTTTGATGGCACATAAATCATATGTTGAGAAACGTCGTACAACCTGGGACCCGGTTAACAGGAAAATTGTTTAATAATCAATCATATACATAGATCAGGTAACAGATACATAATCCTTTATAGTAGTAAGATGATTCAATTCTATTAACAGTGACATCTAAGGATTCACGTCAGCTGCTTTGAAAATCAACTATATTGAGATATAATGGAAAATAATAAGGAAAAACATCAATCAGAAATTGGCATGATTGGTCTGGGCGTAATGGGTCGTAATTTACTATACAACCTGGCTGATCATGGATTTCAGGTTGCAGGATATGATAATGATTTAAGCAAGGTTAATGCCTTAATTGATGAATCACGACAGAAAAAAATTCAAAGTGCATCAAATATCAAAGACTTCTTAGACCTGCTCCGTCAGCCGAGAGCAGTAATTATGCTTGTTCCTGCAGGGGCTCCTGTTGATTCCGTTATAAACGATTTGATAAGCTACATGAAGCCAGGTGACCTGATTATAGATGCAGGGAATTCTTACTTTAAAGATACTGATCTTCGAATCCGTAGACTTGCTGAAAATGGTATTCAATTCATGGGCATAGGAATATCCGGAGGAGAAGAAGGGGCGCGGCAAGGCGCAAGTATAATGCCGGGTGGTAATAAGGAATCCTGGGATCGGGTCCGTCCTCTTTTTGAAGCCGTTGCTGCAAAGGTTAACAATATTCCGTGTGCCACCTGGCTGGGTCAGGGTTCGGCCGGCCATTTTGTAAAAATGGCACACAATGGAATAGAGTACGCTATCATGCAGCTCATTTCTGAATCCTATGATTTTATGAAAAGAGGGCTGAATATCAGTGATGATCAGCTGGCGGATATTTTTAAAGAATGGAACAACGGAGAGCTGAATAGTTACCTGATTGAGATCACAGGTAATATCTTTCGTAAAACGGACGAAAAAACGGGTAAACGGGTCATTGATGAGATTCTTGATGTAGCCAGACAGAAGGGTACAGGAATGTGGACATCGCAGAGCGCAATGGAACTTCAGGTTCCAATACCAACTATTGACGCTGCTGTGTCAATGAGAGATCTTTCTGCATTTGAGAATCAACGGGAAACAGCCAGTAAGGTCTTTTATATGCCGGTAAAGCAACTTAAAGGCGACCAGAAGATCTTAATAGGTCAGTTACACAATGCGTTATATTGTGCTATGATCCTCTCATATGCACAAGGTTTTGCCTTGCTGACTGCCGCATCCTCCAGTTATTCATATCGATTTGATCTGGAAGCAATAGCCGGCATATGGAGGGGCGGTTGCATAATCAGGGCTGCTATGCTGGAAAATATTAAAGATGCTTTTTGTACAAGGCCCGACTTGCCTAATTTACTTCTGAATCATACTTTGTCAAAAAAAGTCATTGAGAATCAGGAACCATTGCGGCAAATCGTACGCCTTGCTGCTGATTCCGGGATACCTCTTACGGCATTTATGTCTACCCTGAGCTACCTGGATGCCTACAGGAGTTCCTGGCTGCCTGCCAACCTTATCCAGGCACAGCGCGATTATTTCGGGGCTCATACCTATGAACGTATCGATGCCAAAGGAACATTCCACACAGAGTGGATTGAAAAAAAAAATAGTTAACCCAAATCGATATCACACAGCGGAACTTATGCGAAGCGAAGTTTGAAACTTCACTATTGATAAAATACAGATGTAATTAATTAACCTTTACCACCATCTTCCCAAGGTTTTTGCCACTGAATAAACCCAGGAATGCTTCAGGCAGATTATCGAAACCTTCAACTATTGTCTCAGTATACTTGAGTTTGCCTTCATTCAGCCATTTTGTAAGTTGTGCCAGTGCCTCGCTGAACCGGTGGCTGTAATTACTGACAATGAATCCCTGTAGCATAACACTTCTCGTCAGGAGATGAGGTAAGATTGTGTATTCCAGGGCAGGCTTTGAATTATTATACTGGGAAATCTGGCCGCATAATGCAATCCTAGCGTGAAAATCAAGATTGGCCACAACAGCGCCTGTTATTTCTCCTCCTACATTATCGAAATATACATTGACGCCTTCAGGACAAAGAATTGCAAGTTCTTTTCTTAATGATTTGGATGCATTATAGTTAAGTGCTTCATTAAATCCAAATTGTTCTTTTAATGATCTGCATTTTTCATCACTTCCTGCAATTCCAATAACTCTTGCTCCCTGTATTTTTGCAATCTGTCCGGCTACAATTCCTACTGCACCTGCTGCACCTGAAATCACAACCGTCTCTCCTTTTACAGGTTTACATATATCCATCATTCCAACATAAGCAGTGAAACCTGGCATCCCGAGAATTCCAAGATAAAAACCCGGTGATACTTTCTCCGTGTCAACTTTTCTGAGGGTTTCTGCCTTTTCAATACTATAGGTAGCCCATGGCAAAGTTCCTACAACAATATCGCCAGACGAGAAGGAATTGCTTTTGCTTTCAATTATCCTGGCAACTATAGCTCCTTTTATTGGTTTATCAACCTCGAAAGAGGCAGCGTACGATTTTACACTGTTCATTCTTCCTCTCATGTAAGGGTCGACTGAAATATACCATGGTTTCAGCAACACTTCACCATCATTCAGATCGTTAAGCACTGTTTTTTCAAGTCTGAAATTGCTGATTGAGGGTATCCCCAATGGTCGGGATGCCAGAACAAATTGGGAAATTTCCATATTAATTTATTTGAGAAGATGTTTAACCAGAACAATAATACAATTCTAATGTTCAATAAAACCAAAACAAAATGACATTAACTAAATCCGGTAGAAAGATTAAAACTTTTTGCGCCATCTTTTGTTTAACAGTTCACATTATTTCTTAATTTAAAATAGTTCAAAAATGAAAAGACAAATTATCCTTGAAAGTATCATTGTAGCTGTTATAATACTAGGTTTTTCTTCAGTTGCAAAATCCGGAAATCTCCCACCGAATATTAAAGAAGAAACAGTTTCCTACACTGTCAATGGTGTGGTATATAATAGCTTTATAGCTTATGATGATAATATAAAGGGAAAGCGGCCTGCTATACTGGTTGTACCGGAATGGTGGGGAGTAAATGATTATACTAAGATGAGAGCACGAAAACTCGCTGAGCTGGGTTATATAGCCATGGCAACAGATGTATTCGGTGGTGGTAAGGTTGCTACAAATCCAGCTGAAGCACAGCAATTTACCGGACCAATGTATAAAGATCCAACGCTGGCAAAAAGCCTTCTTGACGGTGCTGCAAATAAACTGAAGGAATATTCACAAACCGATCCGAACAATTTTGCCACAATAGGATATTGCTTTGGAGGATTTGTTGCCCTCAATTATGCCAAACTTGGCGCTGACCTGAAATGTGTTGTAAGCTTTCATGGCGGAATGGGTGGTACTCCTGTGGACAAAAAATTACTGAAAGCCAAAGTTCTGGTTTGTCAGGGAGGAAGCGATAGTTTTGTAGCCCAGAAGGATGTTGATAAGTTTAAACATCAGCTGGACTCTATAGGCGTTGACAATACTGTAAAAGTCTATGCAAATGCTACTCATGCATTTACCAATCCTGATGCCACTGCAATCGGTAAGAAGTTCAATATGCCTATTGAATACAATCCTCAGGCTGATAAAGATTCATGGAACGATATGAAAATGTTTTTCAGAAAGATCTTTACAAAATAATCCTCTTCATTTCTCAATATAACTCTGTGGCTCTCTGTGAATTTCCAGTGTCTCTCTGTGAAATATAATTTTTAAAATTTACACAGAGAAGCACAGAGATACACAAAGAAAAATTTTCTTCTCTTCACTCCTCACTCCTACACCTCCCCTTCTCCCTTTCTCCATTTCTGCTTTAAACTTTGCATTTTTAAGTCAATTCTGAAATATTTTTCGGTTTTCGGTGTAACCATTTATAACTTTACAGGTAATCAATACAGAGGACCGAAAAAAATTATAAGGTGGCAGAAATTACAGATGAAATATTTATGCAGAATGTAAAAGAGGGAAACATCTCCGAGATGTCGGTACTTTTTGAAAGGTATCATCTCAGGATTTATAATTTTTTCTTCAGACTGACATATGATATGGATGTAAGCCAGGATCTCACGCAGAATTTATTTTACAGGATGATCAAATACAAAAACAGTTATAAAAGTGATTATTCTGTGAAATCGTGGATCTTCCAGATCGCCAGGAACCTTCATGCAGATTATTGTAAAGAGGAGAAACGATCTGAAGAGCTTTTCCTGAAAACCGATAGGTTTACTGTAGAACCTGCTGATGAAGCGGAAGGTTACCATGAAGATGACTATGACAGGCTCGAAAAGGCGATCTCGGATCTCAGCGATGAACAGAAAGAAATTATTGTTCTCAGCAGGTATCAGGGATTAAAATATGAGGAGATATCGGCAATTACAAATCAGTCTGTCGCTGCAATAAAAGTGGCTATGTACAGGGCAATCAGACAGCTGAGAGGAATTTATTTTAAACAGATTTAATAGAAGTGCTATGAAATGCGAGGAAGTTGAATTAAAAATGATAGATTATCTTGACAGGACTATCAAAGAAAGTGAACGTCAGGAGATTGAAAAACATCTTGAAACATGCGAGAGATGTCTGGACGAGTTAAAAGACACACAGCAGGTGCTTAATCTCATTTCAAAAAGTGAAATGAAAAAACCTGATGATTCACTGAGAATCAACTTTTATCATATGCTTCACAGTGAGATAAAAAAGAACAACGAAAGCAGCAACCGGCCTTTACATAAAACTCTTATTCCGTGGTATAACTCAGGCAGGTACAGAATTGCAGCGGGAATTGCCCTGCTAATTGGTGGCACATTCATTGGCATGTTGATCAATGGAGGGTTTAATTACACTTCTGCTTCAAATGAACTGAAGCAACTTAGATCAGAGGTTTTGGACCTCAAAAAAGCCACCATGTTCACAATGCTGAAAGATGAATCATCAAGTGACAGGATCCAGGCTGTAAGCTATGCAGGTGATCTCAGTAGTCCCGATCAAAACGTTATCGATGAGCTGATCAAAACTCTGAATAATGACAAAAATGTAAATGTACGAATGGCTGCAGCTTATGCTCTATCTAAATTTGCTAACCAGCGGGCAGTCACAGACTCTCTGGTTAAGTCTCTTTCGCTGCAAAGTGATCCGATCCTACAAGTAACTCTTATAAATATACTTGCCGAGCGAAAGGAAAAGAGCGCATTAAGACCAGTACAAGAGATCATTTCAAACAAGAAAACACTTAAAGAGGTAAGAGCCGTAGCAGAAAACAGTTTACGGGTCCTTATCTGAAAAACAAATGGAATAGAATAGAATAGAATAGAATAGAATTGAATTCAGTTAAAAATAAATCGAGGCAGATTCCGGGTCCGCCTGATTAAAATGTTAAATGTTAATTACTTAATAAAAAAATATCATGAAAAAATTGAAAATTTGCCTGACTGCATTACTGATTTTATGTACCGCAGGAATCCTATCTGCCCAGGAGTACAAAATTACGACCCAAAACAACAAAGACGGAAGGCTTGTCCTGAAGGATTTCAGTGATGAACTGCCCATTGAAGGTTATAATGGTACAGATATTATTATTACTTCAACTTCTGAAAACCTTACTCCTCCTGCTAAGGCTAAAGGCTTAAAGCCTATATTTCCTGCCGGAACTGATAATACCGGGATTGGTCTTGACGTACAGAAAACCGACAATCTGATTACCATTACCTGCCTTCTGCCATTTACACAAGGCGGCGATTATAAGATTAAAGTGCCGGAAAACCTTTCTATAGAAATCACCAGCGGATGTGAAAGAAATAATGATATCTCAATTCAGAATATGAAAAATGAAATTGACATTAAAAGCTGTCACAACATTGATCTTAAAAATGTGACCGGTCCATTGGTGCTTTCAACCATCAGTGGCGATATAAACATTACCTACAGCAATATCAATACTGCAAAATCATCTTCGATTAATTCAATTAGCGGAGAAATTGATATTACATTACCTGTAAAAACAGCAACTGACCTGGAATTAAGGACAGTATCCGGTGCAATTTACTCTGATTTCGACTTTACTGAGACTCAGAAAAACCTCAAAAAGATCGGTGGAAATGATATGAACTATACTCTTAATGGAGGCGGTTTTAAACTGAGTATTGCTTCTGTGAGCGGAACCATTTACCTGAGGAAGGGAAACTAAGCTTACACTAACTGCGGATTGCGGATTTTGGATTGC
>PMIL01000146.1 GCA_003157075.1 Bacteroidales bacterium
ACCCTGTGTAGGTTTATAGCCATCTGAAGTATAGTATTCAGTAGCCTGACCAATAATTACACCGGCAACCAGACCTGAGACTGCAGCGCCAAAAACACCCCAGGTAATCCAGTCAGCCTTTGCCATTACAGCTAACACTACAAGAATAAGAGCCGAGCTTCCCCCTGTTCCAAGCAAAAGCGCTCTCAGAAGGGTCTTCGGAGAGGCCGATTCTTTTGTCCTGACCATATATATTCCGGCTATTGATAATAAAACTCCGATAGCTGAAACCAGCATAGGAGCTATTATAGCTTTAATCTGATTATCACCCTGTCCAACTATTGCAGGAAGGGCAGCACCCAGTGCGGCGGTTGCAAGTATTGAACCTGCATATGATTCGTAGAGGTCAGCACCCATACCGGCTACGTCGCCAACATTGTCACCAACGTTATCAGCAATTGTTGCCGGATTACGGGGATCATCTTCAGGAATTCCTGCTTCCACTTTACCAACCAGGTCAGCACCAACATCAGCTGCTTTTGTAAAGATACCACCTCCGACACGTGCAAAAAGTGCCTGAGTGGAAGCACCCATACCAAATGTGATCATTGTTGCGGTAATTTCAACGAATTTCTGGTGTTCATCAATTCCTGCCTGAACAAAAGTCAACCCCAGGAAATTTAATCCCGAGACCATATGTTCGGGTGTAAATACAACTTTTGTCAGGAAAATAAACCANNGTACGGTTAGACGCAAATGTCGCAGTTTTCATTCCCAGATAACCACAGAGTCCGGAAAAGAAACCTCCGGTTAAGAATGCCACCGGGACAAATGGGTTTTGAACGCCCATATATGCGAGGATGGATAACAAAACGACAAGAACTATGAAAATCTTGCCTACAACAGTGTATTGGCTTTTAAGATAGGCCATTGCACCTTCTCTGACGTATTCAGCAATCTCTTTCATTTTTTCTGTCCCCTCCTCCTGAACTTTCATTCCTTTATAAAAAATCCAGGCGAACAATAATGCGGAAAGAGCTGAAATTGGAACAATCCAGAATAAACTACTAATCATAATTGAAATTTTAAATGTTTAACAACTAGAAAAACAATTATTATATATTTAATGATTAAGGTAATTCCGAAAGACCGGGGAAAAAAAAGAACATAAAGCCCCGAAGGTTCACTGGATGATATTAGTAAAAAAAATTTAATTTCAAAGCTATTTGCCTCATAATTGTTACTCACTTGCTTGGAATTAATTCCAGGTCTCTGATTATTGGGTAAAAATTAAATATTCACAATATCCTTTCCTGGAAAAAACGCCTTTAAATAATAGCAAAAGGGGCTAAATGACATAGGAAGTATTATAAAACAATAGAGACAGCACTTTAAAACAGTAGAGACAGGTCTGAGACCTATCTCTACATAATTTATTTAAATATCAGAATATAAACCTATCGGTTTTTATCTGAAATATTATTGTTCAAAAACTTCTTTCTTAAATCCGCCTCTTTTTGAGAAGGTAATTGCACCAACAATGATTACCAGGCAAATAATACCTGTTATGAACATACCCACAGATGCCTGACCCGGCTTCTGATAAGCAATAATAACCGGTGCAGCAAGAAGTGAGACCAGGTTTATTACCTTAATCATAGGGTTAAGAGCAGGACCGGCAGTGTCTTTGAGAGGATCTCCAACTGTATCGCCAACAACGGCTGCATGATGCGCGTCAGATCCTTTACCGCCATACAGGCCATCTTCAATTGTCTTTTTAGCATTATCCCAGGCTCCACCTGCACCAGCCATAAAGACTGCAAGAAGCTGGCCCGACAGGATTACTCCTGCAAGAAAACCGCCAAGGGCTTCAACACCAAGAAGTGATCCGATAAGGACTGGTGAGATAACTGAGATAAGTGCAAGAGGAACAAGTTCTCTCTGTGCAGAAACCGTACAGATATCAACAGCTCTCTGATAATCAGGTTTCACAGTACGCTCAATGATACCGGGTATCCTGAACTGCCGACGTACTTCTTCAACTATCTGTGCAGCTGCCCGCGTTACNNTTTATTGTGAGAGATGAGAAAAGGAATGGAATAGTTCCGCCTATAAGCAGGCCAATGAAAACCATCGGTACCGAAATACGAATACCAGTCTCTATCAACTGGGATGATTTTTCAAATCCCATCTGAATCTGAACTTTACTTACATCAGTAATGAATGATCCGAACAACGCAACTGCAGCAATAACTGCTGATCCAATAGCGACACCTTTTGTAATTGCCTTTGTTGTGTTTCCTGTTGCATCGAGTGAATCCATGATTTTACGGGCATCTTTATCGAGATGAGAAAGTTCGCCGATACCATTTGCATTGTCAGCAATTGGCCCGAAAGCATCCATCGCAACGTTGTTGCCTGTAAGGGTAAGCATACCGATACCTGTCATAGCTACCCCGTAAAGTACATATACAATTGGCTGACCATGATAGATCATGATCGAAGCGAAGATTGTGACAGCAATAACTATAGTCTGCCATACAGCGACTTCAAATCCGTAGCTCAAACCTTTCAAGATAAGTGTTGCAGAACCTGTTTTGGAGTTCTTTGCAATATCCTGAACAGGATGATAATGTCCGTCAGTAAAATGCTTTGTAATTTCATCGAGTACAATGGCAAGAAGAATCCCTACCACAACTGAAAGGAATGAACGCCAGTCATGAAGATAGAAGAATGAAAGGATCCCAAAAGCTGCAATACTGATAGCTGCTGATGAATAGAAACCTTTATTTATCGATTTAAGTGCATTGTTGCTCTTATCAGTTTTGCTTCCTTTTACGAGGTAAGTACCAACAATGGAAGAAAGGACTCCGATTCCGCGAACAAGCAGTGGGAAAATAATCCATGAAAGCTGATGAGTCTGGGTAAAGAGTACAACACCAAGGATCAACGTAGAAACTATTGTTACTTCGTATGATTCGAAAATATCTGCTGCCATCCCTGCACAGTCACCAACGTTATCGCCAACCAGGTCGGCAATAACAGCTGCATTACGTTCGTCATCTTCAGGAAGACCGGCTTCAACCTTGCCAACCAGGTCAGCTCCGACATCAGCTGCTTTTGTATAGATGCCACCACCAACTCTCATAAAGAGTGCCAGCAAAGTACCTCCAAAACCAAATCCCAGAAGAGTATCTGGCGATGCAACACCGAATATAATGAAAATCAGGGTACCCCCAAGTAAGCCCAACCCGTCAGTAAGCATACCGGTAACAGTACCAGCACGGTAAGCAATTTTTAATGCTTCGGCAAAGCTTCTTCTTGAAGCTGAAGCTACTCTCACATTTGCCTGAACAGCCATCCTCATACCGAACTGGCCAACAAGCAGAGAAAATACAGCACCCATAATGAATGCCACAGCACGACCAATACCTATGACCAGCTTAAGAGACTCATCGGAATAACCNNACAAAACGCAGTTTCGACTCCTCTGTAGGAGGAACTACGTAAACTGAAAGAAAAAGAATAACTGTGAAGACGAAAATAAGAGGAACAATAGTTTTCAGCTGTCTTTTCAGATAAGCATTTGCTCCTAAACGAATCCCATCCCAAACATCCTGCATTTTCTCTGTACCTTTATCGCAGGCCATTACCTGCCGACGAAGAAATAGCGCATAAGCAAGTCCGAAAAATGCAATAACCAGAACAGTCCAGATTGCTGCTACTTCAAATGGGGATGCCCCCGGTAAACTCACCATAATAAATATTCAATTTAAAAAGATTAATACTATATAGATCTAAAAAATTCATAATTAATGTTTTCCAGCTCCGAGAGACTTGGATAAGGATAAAAAATGATCTCATCCTTTGCACCTACATAGAAACCGCTTTCGATTGTCCTGTAAAGAAGGGAACCAGAATATATCCTCGCAACAGTTTTCATGTGTTTTTCATACTCTCCTTTTAAAATCTCAAGACAGTCTCTAAGATGTCCGACATTGGAATATGGTAAGTGCTCCACTGAACCGGTCAGAGGATTTGTTGCCAGTTCTCCAAGTTTCAAATCAACAAAAAACAGTTTTGGGAGAACGATCGGAGTTGAGCCATCAGTAAGCCTGTTAAGGAACGCCGAAGGGGTTAATTCACTGGCAACCAGTGGTGTAACAGGGCATAATTCCTGAAAGAGATGAAGCTTTCCTATAACTTCATGTGATTTATCGTAAATTGTCTTTTTAAGCTCCAGTGTGTGTCCGTTATCAGTTGTTAGATAAAGGTTCTTAAGAGCTGATAATGGAATCATCTCCAGGGTTTTATAAACTGACAGATAAACTGAGCTTTTTGGCCTGCCGTCAGCCTTGGCGACGCACCGCTTGTTGAGACTATCCATATCTATCAATTTCTCGATCTTACCAAGATCAACTTCAAAGAATATTGCCTGACCTTTATTCCTTTTTTTTGTACCAGTTGACAGATATGCGCCAAATTCCGTCGGCGGCAGCATTGAAGCAATTAATGCTTCGGGAGTTGCTGTTAAATAAATAAATTTACTCATAGAATTATTATTAATATACATCAAATCATTTCAAGTCAGGTTCACATTGTGGAGAAAGAAACAAAAGTACGGAAGGTACAAATATAGAACAGATTTATGTTTCGCCAAATAAAAACTATAAAACAAGTCGATTTCAATATTTAAATTATGTTAAATGCTATTCTGAACTCAGATAACTTCATGAAATATCGATTAAAGCTCTTTTTTATTTGAATTGATTATAAAAGGAATGAAGGTGATTATAATCTGATACTGATCGTTCTAATAAGGTTTTTATTGTAAACTATACTTTATTGTTCAATTTTAAGTTCTTTACTTGGATTGAGATTAAATATATTGCATTATTTTTAAAAATAGCAATATGTTTTTTAGCATTACTGCATAATACATTTATTATTTTTGCCAAAAATCAAATTAATGGAGTCCATAAACAAGAAACTGATCGAAAAAGCCTGGGAAGACAGATCATTACTCAATGACCCTGAAGTTCAAAATGAAATTAATAAGACAATTGAGTCTTTAGATAAGGGATTTATAAGGGTTGCCGAGCCGGGGGATAATGGATGGGTAGTAAACCAGTGGGTAAAAAAAGCAGTAATCCTTTATTTTCCAATCAGAAAAATGGAAACTATTGAGATCGGACCTTTTGAATTTCATGATAAAATCCCTTTGAAAAGAAATTATAAGTCATTGGGAATAAGGGTTGTTCCCCATGC
>PMIL01000298.1 GCA_003157075.1 Bacteroidales bacterium
ATCGCCGCTATAACAACACTTATCAGTATTCTTTACCAGAAAATCCATAATAAAAACTCTTACAGGATGTCCCAATGCCTTTGAGTATCGGGCAATCTTTTCCTGATTATCAGTGTACACATTTACCTTTTCTTTTATCTCCATTTCATTTAGTGTTTCGTCTAATTACGAAACGAAGATATAATAAATTTTTATGTGCAATGGTTTTATTTTCTTTTTATTAAAAATAATGGAAATCACCTTAGCTCTACTGCAGTAATTTTTTAGCTTGATAATTCTTACGATACCCAAAAAAGTAACTGGTTTTTTGGTGGTAAAACTTAGGAGGGAGTCTTTGATTATAATTAATTAAATATCAGACATTAAAAAAATTATAATTATTTTGGGGAAGATATTGTGATATTCCTTCATAAATCTATTCTTTTTTATCTTTCTAGATAACCGGTGTTTATTTATTTCTTTTTATCAGAGCTGTCTCCAGGTTTACTTTTTAAAACGCAACTTAGCACATTATCAGCGGATTGCGTTTTTTCTTATGTGTACTGAAATTCCCTTATTATTTTATAATGGGTGTCAACACAATATTTTTATATTCAACTTTCCCATGGTCACCCTGTAGGTATATTGGTCCTGCAGCAAAAACATCGGAGAGTAATGCCCCTCCTGTTGGTCCATAAACCGGCTGATTATCAATTATTTTAGTCCCGTTCAGAATAACTGTTATATGACGGTCACAAAGTGTAATATCGAAAGTCTGCCAGGTACCGGCAGGTTTTTCTGCGTTTACTGTTGGTTTGATCCTGCTATAAACTGCTCCCATATTATGAGAATCCAACTCTTTCTTATAAGAATCAAAAACCTGTATTTCGTACATGCCACGAAGATAAATACCACTATTACTTTCTGCGGGTACATTAACTTCGATCTTCAGGTTAAAATCTTCAAATACCTGCTCCGTTCTTAAGTTTCCATAACTGATATGTGGTTTCCCTTCGTTCTGAACAGGATTATTTACTAAAATACCATCTACAACCGAAAAGCCATTCACCTGCTTCTCGTTAGTCAATTTCCAACCTTTCAGGTCCTTTGAGTTAAATAATGTTACAGGCGCTCCGAATTTAACTTTGGAGAGATCAGGCGCTGGAGGTGGAGGTGGCAATTTTGTACCACTGAATTCTGTAGTATCAATACCTGATCCATTACTACGTGGGTTCAACAGAATACCAGTAATTTTTTCACCATTTTTTGTAATTTCAAGCCAGTCAGTAATAATCTGTGTCTTAAGAGGATTACCATTGTCATCTTTTTTACGGACTACATTATTCGATCGTGTAACCATCAGGATATTGCCTTTTGCCATAAAAATATCTGAAACCGGTAAAACACTTCCTCCGCCCCAAAGTATATCACCATCGAGATAGTTTTCTTCCTGTCTTACTTCAAGCCAGCCTACTGAGCCTCCCTTAATATCGATTGTCCATTGTCCCAGAAATTCAGAAATATCTGTTTTTTTAACCGGATTAGTTTTGGTTTCAACTTTACAAGATGTAATTGATAATGAAGCCAATAATGATGCAAACAAAATACAAGTGGTTTTCATAATGCTGATTATTAGGTAGATAATTGGATTGAAATATAGAGCATATTAAAAATCCCAGTCATTCTGGTATGGTTCCATGATTGACTTATAAGAGTTTTCGTCATTGGTGAGTTTCATGTTTATACCAGCCTTCTCGATCTATTTTCGAGCTCTGACGGTAATATTCCCTGCATGGGATCCAATTGTTAAATCATTATAAGATTTGCTAATGCAATGTAAAATAAAAACTTGAAAATTGATAGTATTTGAATCAATAATCAGTTCCTCTTTAAAGTTAATCCAAAAGTCCGGCTGTCGAATGCATTATCTGTTTAAAAATCGGCTGTCCGACTAATTTTATTTCTGTAATTTTACCCATGTTGTACTTGTTTTTCGCAATTATTAGCTTAAAAAATCAATCCTGATTATGAAACTAACTACCTTTTTGCTTCTAATATGTTTTACAGCCTATGCCGAAGACGGGTATTCCCAGGCAGAAAAGCCAGGAGTCAGTGGTCTTGTGAAAGGAAGCGTGATAAGGGAAGTTGAGCGCCCGATGACAACTTATCCCTATTCCGATCCCGATCCGGTGGCACGGCCGGGCAGAGTATATCCCTATTTCAGGTTCGATGGCTTTACAAACAAGTCTGAAATGAGAAACTGGAAGATGGTTGAGCTTGAGAATAACTATATAAAGCTCGCGGTAATGCCAGAAATGGGCGGGAAGGTATGGGAGGCTATTGAAAAGTCGAGGCAGTATCCATTTGTCTTTTCCACTCATGTGGTTAAGTTCAGGGATATTTCATTAAGAGGAGCATGGACCACAGGAGGGCTGGAATTCAATTTTGGCGATATAGGACATGCTACAACAACTGCAACTCCAGTTGATTACTTTACGAGAACCAATGCCGACGGCAGTGTCAGCTGTTTTATCGGAGCTACTGAATGGGCATCACGGACTACATGGAGGGTGGAGATAAGGCTTGATTCCGGTAAAGCCTATTTTACCACACGTTCATGGTGGTATAACGACACCCCGGTTGAACAGGAGTTCTACCATTGGATTAATGCAGGATTTAAAGCGGATGGCAATCTAGAGTTTATCTTTCCTGGGACTCACCATGTTGGACATGGTGGGGAATATGATACCTGGCCTTTAGACTCGGTGGGCAGGGAAATCTCGTTTTACGGGAAGAATAATTTCGGGAGCTATAAATCCTACCATATTGTAGGACGTCCTTCGAATTTTTACGGAGGGTACTGGCACAATGATGAAATGGGATTCGGACGATACTCTCCCTATTTTGAAAAGCTCGGCAAGAAAGTATGGATCCTTGGCCTATCGCAGGAAGGAACTAGATGGGAAAATCTTCTGGGAGACAAAGACGGACTGAATGTTGAGCTACAGTCTGGTCGTCTATTCACTCAGGCTTCGCGAGGAAGTGAGCTTACTCCGTTCAAGCATGTAGGCTTTGCTCCATATACTGCTGATGCATGGAATGATTCCTGGTTTCCGGTTAAGCAGACACGAGGCATGACGAATGCATCCCTCAGGGGAGCTCTGAATATAAGGGTTGAAGGTAAATGGCTAAAGATTGACTGGATGTCGCTTGAAAATCAATCCGATACTCTTGATGTCCTGTACTCCGGTACTTCTTTGCTTAGAAGACATCTCGCACTGCGGCCAATGCAGCTTTTCAGGGATTCAATAAAATGGACTGTTAATATTGATAAGGTTGCTGTAAAGCTTGGCCATGATCTGTTGACTGATGATCCAGGAGATTCACTCAACCGTCCACTCCGGGCTCCCGAGAATTTTGACTGGCGGTCGGAGTATGGGTTACTTTTGAAGGGCACCGACCTTAGCAGGCAGAAGGATTATAATGAGGCTGAAGAGTACTTCATGAAGTCTCTCGCTAAAGATCCAAATTTTGTGCCTGCACTTGGCCAGATGGCGCAGATTAAATACAGAGAGGGACTCTATGAAATGGCCCGGTCATTTGCCGGAAAGGCCCTTGCTGTCGACACATATGATCCACTGGCCAATTACTTTTGGGGCCTTTCTAGTGAGAAGACCGGGAGTGACGCTGACGCACTCGACGGTTTTTCTGTAGCAACTCTCTCTCCGGAATTCAGAAAGGCTGCCTGGCTTCGCATTGCCTACCTTAATATCAGGAAAAAGAACTGGAAAGAGGCTGAGAATTTAATAAGCAAATGTGTTGACGGCTATCCGATGGATGAGAATGCCATTGTTGTAAAGGCATTAATAGACCGAAAGCATGGAAAGAGTGCATCTGCAATTAACTCTCTGAACGAGCTTCTGGCAGTTGATCCCCTGAACCATTTTGCACAGTTTGAGAAGTACATGATTACTGGAGCTGGAGCTGATAAAGATGATTTCGTAAAATATATCCGGCAGGAAATGCCGCACGAAACCTTCATAGAGATGGCTATCCGGTATTATGAATGGAATATGGAGGAGGAGTCATTAAGGATCCTTAACCTTGCACCGGTTCATCCGATGGTGCAATTATGGCAGGCCTGGCTTCTCGACAGGGCAGGAAAGAAATCAGAATCGGATAATAAACTGATGCTGGCAATGGCTGCCTCACCTGAACTTGTTTTTCCCTTCCGGCCTGAAATGACAGAGTTATTTTCATGGGCTTCCAGGCAGAAGCCAGACTGGAAATGGAGCTATTATAAAGCATTGATTCTCTGGCAGAACAACCAGGTTGAAGCTGCAAAATCTATCTTTGATTCTTGCGGTACTCAGCCAGATTTTGTTCCCTTTTATCTTGCTAAGGCAGAACTTTTCAGGAGTGATTCTCTGGCAGCCAGAGCTGCACTTGAAAAGGCATATCAGCTTGACCCTCAGCAATGGCGGACAGGCTACAGGCTTGCGCAGTATTATATTTCAAATAATCGGCTTTCTGATGCAAGAGTGGTCACCGCTAAGAATTATAAGGTTCATCCATCAAGCTTTATAACAGGATTGCAGTATGCCCAGGTCCTGAAGCTTGGGGGTCTGTATTCCGATGCCCTTGACGTGCTGGCCCGGCTTCAGATGCTTCCTTCTGAGGGAGATGTAAATGCCCATTCATTATTCAGGGAAACAAATATCCTCATGGCTCTTGAATATATGAAGACGGGGAAATGGAAGAAAGCGGTTGTTTCACTTAACCAGGCAGAGACCTGGCCTGAAAACCTGTTTTCAGGCGAACCCTATCTCGCTGATAACAGGACAACAAAGTTCTTACGAGCCTATTGTTTCAGCAGGCTTAAGATTCAGCCCGAGGTTGATAAGGCCTTTGCCGATATAAGTTCTTATAAAAATCCCGATGGATGGACAAGTAATTTTGGTAACCGTCTTACTGAAATTATTGCCGGAGGGAGCCGTGACTATAAAAAAATCGCAGAAACGCTTTTGAATCAAAATGCTAAGGACAGGGACAATGAGATCCTCTCTGTCTTCATGACAATTCTGTAAAATCTTACGTATATAGCTATTCTCTGAAATCTCCTGCATAGATCAGGCTACTCCGAAACGATCGAGCTTATAGAATTTGTACGCATTATCCCAATAGATCTTTTTAAGAACAGCTGGATCCAGGCCTATGCCATCAATTTTCCACTTTCCCTGAATTGGCGTTGGATGATCAAATTGCTTATCAACTGTCTGAAAATACTTCCAGTGAATTTCATAAAACTTATGGTCCTCCTCAAGAGTGAAATTTTTGCATGGCCCCGCGCCCTGTACATCACAACCATTCCAGTAGGCCATATCAGTTCCGAACATAATCCGATCCTGGTATTTTGTGAAAAAATCGTGTCCTTCGCTGGCCGGATGTTTGCCAAGCTCGCCTATCCTTGCTGCGGTATCGAGTGAAAGGTTAGGGATCTCATCGAGCCATTTGCCTACCTCCTTAAGGTTCTCGGAATAGCCGCCAACATGGACAGCCACAAATTGTATATTGCTGAATTTCCTGTAAACGTTATTAACCTGATTAAAAAGAGTATCCAGAGGAGGGTATTTATTCTTGTCAGCAAACGACCATTCTGGGTGAAGCTTCAGTTCATCCCAGCGTTCATTTTCTGAATTCCATGGTTCGAAAAAGGCTACGGGATCGCCTGTATGAAATGCAACCGGGATACCCAATTTCTCAGCCCTTTCCCAGATGGGGAATAACCGGGGATCGTCTATGGTTATTAGTTTGCCCTCATGATCCTTCGCTTCGAGTCCCAGCTGTTTAAGATTCTTAAGGGCGATAGCCCCTGCATTTACAGCTTTTTTGAGCATGTCGGGGGCATTTCTGAAGAAATCAGGATCAGTTTCAGCCAGCGACCAGTCAAATGTATAGTGAAGGCCAAGCCTGTTTTTGTAAGGTTTTATTGAATCTATTATTTCATAGAATGCCTTGTCGCCTACATATTGGTTGGGATCATCACCTGAGATGGATGCGATAATTACTCCATACTTTATGCAGTTATCATCCATTACCTCAAGCGCTTTTTTCACCTTGGCGGGTGTGACATGAATATGGGCATCGATAACTCTGCCACCTGCTATTCTTGAGTTCTGTTTAGCCTGACCAGGACTGCAGTCGGTCAGGCTTGCCAATGAAATCGCTGCTGCTCCCATACTGCCGACACTAGTGTAAGCCTTTACTCCACAAGGATGGATTAGTGCAGTCATGTCAATACTATCTCATTTAATGATACCGACTGCATTATCATGATAAAGTTTTTTCAATACTTGTTTTGAAAGCCCGAATCCATTCAGTGCCCAATGATATCCAAAGAGCTCTGTTTCATAAAAATGTTCATCATTCGATTCAAGTATACGGAATGTGATTTTATACATAGAAGTATTATAACTCATATCTGTACCATATACAAGCCTGTCCTGGTATTTATCATAAAAAGTTTTCATGTAACGCGGAATGGTTGCTGATTCAGCATAGCGTGCTGAAATATCTGAATAAAGGTTAGGGTATTTATCCAAAAGCCTTCCCAGTCTGTCAATATCATGATTAAGATTCGCGAAATGGCAGGCAATAAATATGGTTTTTGGATTATTTTTCACGGCATTTTCAAGCGACTGAATTAAAGCATCAAAACCTATGATTCCTGTTACGGTCATATCTACCTTCCATGTCTCTGCATTCATCAGTCCATCATTTGTTGAATCCAATTTTTCATACATCCAGATAGGATCAGCAACATGAATATTAACAGGCATATGAAGTTCAGCACATTTCTCAAACAGCGATTTCATACGCGGATCATCAAAATGCATCCCGAATGCCTTTACCGGTTCAGAATAAAATAAACCCAATCCTTTATCCCCTTCTTCTCCAACTCCCCTAGCTCCCATCCTATAACATCTTTCCAGTTCTTTTACAGCGGCGGGACCAAACCCTGGTTTGTCATATCCAGTATAGTCAAAACCGCACCAGATCTCAAATCGGTGCTTATATCTGGCATATTTATGAACTATTGAATCAAATTTAGATCCTGTAGCACATGACAAAACAATAGTCTTTTCAATACCGCAGAGATCCATGTTTTTAACCCATTGGTCGACATCCGCATCAGTGGCGGCATAATCATGCGAATGCATATCAATAACCGGAAATGCTGCCCTGGCAACGTGCGTTACTGGAATTTTATAAATTGATACAGGTCTGTAATTCTTAAGCAACAGGTTATCTGCATTCTGTGCTAAAACCGGGTGGCTAATTATTGAAATGCAGTATAAAATGAAAATTAGTGACATTCCCCTTTTTGATTGAATTATTATCTTCCTCATAATTTTGTAGCATTTAGAGTATTTGAATCTGGCATTGTTCAGAACATAATGAATTAACTAAATCGTAATGTGACATACTGAATATTATTATTAAAAGCTATTATTAACTTGCAATTAAACATCAAAAGCTTTCAAATGTAAATATATTTCTTTTATTACATTGCTTAATGATTTATTATATTTGAGTTTGTATTTGCCTGAGCTCATATTAGTACTAATTTATAAAATTGAGTCAGAATTTTAGAATAATAAACAGGTATAAATAATGAAAGTCCAATCTGCAAAAATCATGTCGTATTGCGCTGGTTTGTTGTTTGTGGTATCAATCATTCTTTTCTTTCTTTCAAACAGGAAGTATAGTGATTCAAAACAACATGTAAAATCATCCATTGCAGGTATAAGTGAAATAAAAAGTATGAACAACGATACCAAGTGGACCCGTTGTTTTCGAACTGTCGATGGAACCATCTACTTCAAGGATCATAAAATGAGTCGTGATAGAGGCAAGACAGTATCGGAACAGAATCGTATTGATGTGGAGGAGCTAAATCGTGTTGCAGAACGTGCGGTTCTGGCAACCGGAAAAGTGTTTTATGCCCTGAACGGTCGAACTGAATATGAAGGTCCGGGGATTTATAAAGGAAAAGCTTGGAGATCTGATGAAAAGTTAACAGCATTGAAAGAGGAAGAACCGATATTTAATATCCCTGAAGGAATTAAACCGCGTAAAGGCGTGGACAGATGGTTCGGAATATTTGTTTACCGGACAATTCTAACTCTGCCTGACGGGTCATGGCTAATGACGATGTACGGAAATTTTGAGCCCGATACTATAGTGCCAAATGATAAGGATGCTTTCCTGGAAACTCAATTCATGTCGAGAACTATAATTATGAATTCCAGCGATGAAGGCCATTCCTGGAAATATCTTTCAACAGTTGCAGCACCTCTAACTGGGGAACCTGTTGGTGAAGGATTTGTCGAACCGGCAATAACCCTGTTAAAGGATGGTAGACTTTTATGTATCATGCGGGCCGGACATCATTTTCCCCTATATGCTTCATGGAGCAGTGACAATGGTAAAACCTGGACACCTCCGGTTTATACCGGCTTGGACCGGGGGTGTGACCCATGTCTTATCACCCTTTCAGATGGCAGGGTAGCACTAAGCTGGGGACGGCGTTACTGTGAAGGTTGGTCCATAATATCGACTGTTGGAGACCAGGAAAGATTTAAATACCCTGGAGAAGGTTATACAAATCTTGCAATTAGCAGTGATGGTGGCTCAACCTGGGATAATAATAAAATAATACGTCAATCAGGATCATGTTATTCAACAATTTTTGAAGTGGAGCCAAATGTTATTTTTATGCAGGTCGATCAATGGTTTTGCAGAATAAAGTTAAATAAAGCACTGAATAACTGAACAAAACCTGTTTTAACAACTTAAATAAGTATTATAGGTGGTAATTAAAAATGACAATTAGTAATAAGACCTTAGAAATCCATTCATTATGAAAAAGATACTCTTCTTTCAGATCATTCTGCTTTTGATAAGCTGCACTAACAAAAGCAAATATGAGGTGATAATCCGAAATGGACTGGTCTGCGATGGTTCAGGTTCTGCATCATATAAAGGTGACCTGGCAATAAACGGAGATACCATTGCTGCTGTTGGCAATCTGAGAAATGCCCACGGAATTACTGAGATAGATGCCGGAGGAAAAGCAGTAGCTCCCGGATTTATAAATATGCTGAGCTGGGCTGATAAGTCGCTTATTGAGGATGGCCGATCACAAAGTGATATCAGACAAGGCGTTACACTTGAGGTAATGGGAGAAGGTTGGTCGGACGGACCTTTGAATGAGGCGATGAAAAAAGATGAAATTGAAAAACAGGGGGACATAAAATATGATATTACCTGGAATACTTTGGGCGGCTATCTCGATTTTCTGGAGAAGAAAGGTGTTTCTACAAATATTGCTTCATTCGTGGGAGCCACCACTTTGAGAATACATGCTATAGGTTATGATAACCGGCCACCTGCGCCGGAAGAAATGACGACGATGAAAAGGCTGGCTGCACAGGCTATGGAAGAAGGTGCAATTGGAATCAGTTCTGCCTTGATCTATGCTCCGGCATCATTTTCAAAAACTGACGAACTTGTTGAACTCTGCAAAGAGGTATCAAAATATAATGGAATGTACATTTCGCACATAAGAAGCGAAGGAGATAATCTTCTTGCCTCCCTTGATGAGCTGATTAAAATTTCAAAAAATGCTCACATAAAGGCAGAAATTTATCATTTAAAGGCTGCCGGAACAGAAAACTGGTATAAGATGGATATGGCAATAAAAAAGATTGATTCAGCACGTATTGCGGGTATGGATATTACTGCCAATATGTATAATTATACTGCGGCAGGAACAGGGCTATATGCAACTATGCCTCAGTGGGTACAGGAAGGTGGACAGGATGCATGGCTGGCAAGATTGAAAGATCCTGCCATCAAAGCCAGGGTAATAAAAGAGATGAAGGCTCCCGGAAAAGATTGGGAAAATTTCTTTTATATGGTAGGTTCTCCGGAGAATATAATTCTTGGTGTATTTAAAACCGATTCTTTAAAATACTTAACCGGAAAAACGCTTAAAGAAGTTGCGGAATTGAAGAGACTTTCCCCTGCAGAAACTATCATCTACCTGGTAGTTAATGATAATAGTCCTGTCGAATCAATGTTTTTCCTGATGACAGAGGATAATATAAAGAAACAAATTGCATTGCCATGGGTAAGCTTTGGATCAGACGAACAATCCCTGGCTCCTGAAGGTGTTTTTCTGAAATCAAATCCTCATCCCCGGGCTTATGGAAATGTAAGCAGATTACTGGGAAAATATACAAGAGAGGAAAAAATCATTCCGCTGGTGGAAGCTGTAAGAAAGTTGACATCTCTTCCGGCATTGAACATGAAAATAAACAAAAGAGGGTTACTGAAACCGGGATACTTTGCTGATGTTGTAGTATTTGATCCGAATACAATAATTGATCGTGCTACTTATGTTAATCCGCACCAGTATTCAACCGGGGTATCGGATGTATTTGTAAACGGCAAACAGGTATTAAAAAACGGGGAACATACCGGAGCCAAACCTGGCAGGGTCGTAAGAGGTCCGGGATACAAAACTGGAAACGTAACTCGAAATTGACTTCCTGACACTCCTAGGGATTCAACGCTGCATCAAAAAATGCCATTATATTTTCAATTGGGGTATCAGGCTGAATATTATGGGCAGGAGCTACTATATATCCACCACCTTTTCCCAATATATCTATCCTTCGTCTTACTTCATCTCTGATCATATTTGGTGTTCCGAAAGGAAGAAGTTGCTGCACATCGATACCCCCAAAAAAAACCAGATCCCTCCCATATGTTTTTTTCAAATAAACCGGATCCATTCCTTGAGCCATTGGCTGTATTGGATTTAGTATATCAAGCCCAACTTCAATAAAATCAGGAATGATCGGTAATATGGAACCGCAACTATGCCAGGCAATTTTGATACCTGGTTTGAGCTTGCGGAACTCTTCAAACATATATTTTATCCTGGGTTTGAAAATACGTCTGAAAGTATCAGGATCAATAAGCATCCCGCTTTGAGTACCGAAATCATCCCCGCACCATAGAATATCAACACCCATCTCAATCAGTTTCTTGCCTGCAGTAATAATATAATGCATTATTTTATCCATCAGGTGTGACTGGTATTCCGGTTCAAGCAGAAGGTCCATAAGAAATTTTTCCATCCCCGTAAGGTACCAGGACATTTCAAAAAACATTGTTTCCACATCACCAATCACTCCAAATCTTTCAGAATAGGTTGCCATCATTTTCTTAGCCAGGTCAAACCTTCCGGGTGCGTTCGGATCGGGAAAGGGATAATCAAGTATGTCTTGTGCTGTAACGGCATTTGCCAGAGGATATCCGGCGAATTCAGTATATATTCCTACATTCCGGAACAGCATACCCCATTCGTTTTTTATTCTGCCGTCGGGAAGTGTTATTGTTGCTCCGTTAACCGGAACAGTTGGAGCTATGGCGACAATATCCACTCCAATTTCCGTAAGCAATCCCATGTGAGAAATCCGAGCCGATTCCATGGCATCAAATGGCTCTTCATATGGAACATTAAGCACTCTGCTTAATTTCTCCGCAACCTGTGGAGTGAGAGAAACATATACCGGAGGCCTGTCGGGCTGACGATGATTTATAGCATGTAAGGTTCGTTCTATTGGTAACATAAAGATTCTTAATTAACAAGGGTTAGCTCCCACTTCCCGGGTTCGGAGAGCTCAAATTCGAATGTAATATCTGATTGACTTGAATGAAACTGATTCCATGTCCGATATGTGATTTTAACACTTAAAGGAAACCGGATATTCTGAATACCATATGACGAGCCCCGCTCGTATTGATCGCCACTGTCATAAGCCATGGAAAAGTCCTCAATATTCGTATTTAGCTCACCGCCAAGAAAGATTTTAATGACCATATCATTCCCATTATCATTAATTTTACGAAACGAGTATCGTACAACACCCAGATTTCTGGTTATTTTATTGGATGCTATAATCTTTTTTCCCTTGTAATTGTCTTTCTCCCAGTATCCTGTCACTAGGGAATCTCCTGCCAAGGTCCTGTAAACCATTTTCCCTATACCGTTTTTAAGTCCCTTGACCCACTCCCCCTGAAAATATGAGCCATTTGGCCAGGTATAAGTTCCCTGCCCGTCTGGCAGTCCTTTGGAGAAATGTCCTTCGTAATGATCAGTTCCCTGAGCTGCTCCATTCCCATTTGCAAGACCTTTTTTACATTCACCTGAATATTTTCCTGAAATGGCAGGCATTAGCACCTTACAATCGGACTGTTGCCCCATCGTCAAATTCGCAATCAGGAGAACCGAAATGAATTGCAATATCATTAAAGAATGTCGTTTTAGTTTCATACATACGTTTTGATCAAAGTTGATATTTAGTTAATTGATGGAAAATTCCTCATCGCGGGAGATATAGCCACACCTTATCATGCATTGTGTACAAGAGATATTTATTACCATCCCAGACTAAAATCGGGCTGGAATGATCACCTTCAACGATGGGGTTCTTTGGGAATTTTGTCCAATGTATCAAATCTGTTGACATTGCAACATTAGATGTCCAGATTGAAGTTGCTCCCGGAGTTGCCCATCCTGCGTCCGTTGAACCATGATAATACATATAGTACTTACCTTTGAATTTGACGACTTGATTGGATGCCACTGCTCCGGAATCATAATGTTCAGGCCCTCTTTTCAATACGGGTTCATCCTGAACATTTGTCCAGATTTTCTGGTCATCTGAAGTGGCAAGCCAGACGGCTTCGTCATTTCGTTCATAGAACAAATACCATTTACCATTTTCAATCAGAACAGAAGGTGTTCCATATGGGCCATGAATTGTGTCTCCCATTACTGTACGGATCTGCAGGTCACCCTGCTCCTCCCAGTTTATTCCGTCAGATGATGTCAGCATATGCGCTACATCATTCTTCCCTTCAGCAAACATATAATATTTGCTTTCATGCTTAATCACAAACATATCTTCAGTCCATTTTTCACCAAAGATCGGGTTTTGCTGATAACGGGTCCAGCTGATCCCATCAGCTGAAGTTGCATACCCAAGCGATTTAGGATCATTATCTCCGCCTATATAACCCGTATACCACATCTTATAAATGCCATCTTCTACCATAATAAAACCTCTTTCCCTGATATGCTTGTCCCAGGATTCATTATTTGTTCCGCTGAATATTGGATTATGTTTATAAGGTACAAAATCAACCATTTCTTTTGGGAAATCAATACTATTGACTGATTTTGTTTCATGTTGCTGTTTTTGTCTGCATGCCGGCAAAACTAAAAATACAAGGGATGCTAAGACGTAAGATAATTTACTCATCGTAATTGATTTTAATTTTCATGAGAACTATACCAATTTTTAATCACAAAGTAAAGTTTATTGACGCATATTTTAACAAAGAGAAATAGAAATATGCAACAATTCAATAAAAGTTAATGAAAAATATTTCAAATTTATAATAATTTAATGAAAGATTAATATTAAATTATATATATTATTTCCTTATGAACTTCAGAATTTTGCTTATTTTTGAATTTACTTTATAAGTAAGCGTTCCGGAATATTAATCAATATATGTCCTCATGAAAAAGTTAAGCATAAAGTTTCTTCCAGGTGTCCTCTTTATATTACTCTTGATTGGAAGTAGCCGGGAATCTGCAGCACAGACAATACCACCCAACAGATTGAATCAAAAGGATCAAAAACAAACATTCATTATTAATAACTGTATATCTGATTTGAATGATTTCAGAAAATTAGTTGATGCAGCTGGTCCTCTAAAAAAATTCGGAACTGTCCAGATTAACATTGGTACCCTTGCAGACAAGTCTTTTTATGAGATACCAGAAGGTGGCAATCCCTGGAATGAATATGCATCCAATAATGCAACACTATTTAAATTTTTTCCCGATCCAAAGATAGCACCGTTTTTACCCGCCGGATTTGTTGCCAAAAACAGGCAATTACTACTCGACAAAGCAAAAATTCTCCGTGAGAATGGCATGGAAGCAGCTTTTTTTGCAAATGAACCAGGATTTCTTCCTTCAGCTTTTTTTGAAAAGTATCCACAATTACGGGGTCCTCGAGTAGATCATCCACGGAGAAGCAATGTAGCCTGCTTTTCTCCCTGTATGAGCGTTAAAGAAATGCAGGATATCTATGCGAGTATGATGTCTGAATTATTAAAAAATGCTCCTGAGATAAAATCATTTTATTTCAAGACAAACGATGCAGGATCAGGTAATTGCTGGTCAGATTGGCTATACAGCGGACCTAATGGACCCGGCTCATGTAAAGGAGAAACAACAGGACAAAGAATACAGGAATTGTTCAGTTCTATACAAAAAGGGGTAACAATGGCAAATAGCAAATTAGATATATATCTTTCATTTCCGCAGGGTTCTTCAAATTTCTCTGATTCAGAAAGAAACGATATACAAAAACGGTTGCCTGAAAACTGTTATTTCAAAAGCACTCCAGCTCATGAAATAAAATCAATTGGGACAGCCTTCAGTTCGATGTATCCTGTGACCGGTATTTGCGATGTTCTTTCATTACTTGATGATTTAAACAGAATAGATAATCAAAAACAACAGACAATATTTATAAGTTTCAATGCATATTACAACAGGGGAAATGAGGGTTCTGAAATAGAAGAATTATTGCTGGGTTTGCTTGAAGATCATCTGCTCGACAAACCTTCGAATGTTGTACCGGTTTCACAAAAGCTTCATGAATACTGTCTTGCCTGGGCAGGTAAGAAGGATGCTGACAATTTATATGATGCATTCCTATTATTGAATGAGGCTTTTAAGTTCAGAAATTCTAACCTCGGAAACATATCGGGAATAAACTGGAATGTAGCTGCACGAATGATAAATCGTCCACTTGTTGCTGTACCTCAAAGGCTCTCAAAAGAAGAAGAGGCTTATTTTCTTCCGTATATTTTCAACGTTTCTACTGAGGAAGCCAGGATGGATTATATTGATATCCAGGGGGGCCGTTGGACTACTTCCCCTGATTCAATAAAAAGCTATTTAAAAAAATTAAAACAAATCTGTTCAAAACTTGAATCCATAATACCTTCTGCACGGAACAAGGACTTCATACAGAACCTGCCGGTTGCATTAAAGGTGCATTCAAGTTTGGTTCGAAGTTGTGGAAATTTTGCAGAGGCGCAGCGAATACGCGATAATAATAAGGAGAAACTCAATGGCACTATTCACCGACCTGATAAAGAAGGTAGCTGGACAGGCGACACTGATTTGTTAAAGTTTAATACAGTCATGAGGGATGAATTGGACAATACTGCAGAACTGGCAGAAGTTTTACAGCAGGGAGGTATTAATCTGTTATGTCTGGCAAAAGATAATGCTCATGAAGACTGCTTTTTACTTGGTTCCGGCATCATAGCACAGTTAAAGAACAAACAAAAAATCATGCTCGATCATTGGCGTGATATAGAAGGTTATATGACTACCCCATTCAAATAATTATATCTTACGTTCAAAAATAATGAAAAATGAAAAAAATCTATAAAATTATTTTTCTCATCGCCCTCTTACTTCTTGGAATTAATTTCTATGGATTGTTCAGAACAATGAGGAATCCTGCAATATATTCTGAAGAAAAAACTTTAAGGAACAGGATCAATGATATCACAATAAAATATCCCGAAATAAAGAAGATGTTGAAAAGAAATGAGAATGAAACAAATAAAGACTTTGGAATCAGAATAAATAAGGTGGTTAATGATGGTTTTATTCATTACTGGAAAGCAGAAGGCATTGACAAATATCATTTGAGAGTTCCGGTATGGGAAAACTGGCTGTTATATCTGGCATCATATATCAGTCCAAAAAAATACAAATTCTATGAATTCAGCAATTATAAAAAGAACCTTGAAAGAGGAGTTGGATTGTGTTCTACTCATTCAACTATAGTAAAAGGTGTCCTGCTGGATAACGGGATTAAGGCAGAATTATTGGATGTTGGTGGACATCATGTTGTTGTGAGAGCTGAATTGAATGATACAACAACTTATATACTCGATCCGGATTTTGGGGTTGTAGTTCCCTTTGATACATTGGCCATTACAGCAAACCCGGAATTGGTAAGAGCGCCATATTCCAATATGGCTTCATTGTATTATAGTGATGCGAAAGATCCTTATACTACCGATATAATGGTTAATATTTTTGGTAAAAAGAAATATGTCTATAGTGTAGATAATTGGTTCGAATCTTTTTCCTACTGGGCTAAATGGATCATTCCGTTCTTACTTGCATTTCCTGTTATAATAAGTCTTTTAAAGAAGAAAAACGCAGTCTAAACTTTTAAAATTATGGGCAGGATTATCACTTCAGAAATTATTTTTCTCCTGACGTTAAATAGTTTTGTTCAATCACAGCCTGTCTCATTCAGGGAAACTCCGGGAAGAATATTCGACACCCAAAATGTGAATACCCCGATCTTCAGGGAAACAGATGTATTTGTCGGAGGGCAGGATGATATCAACACATATCGTATTCCTTCTGTGATCTGTACAAAAAATGGAACAGTCCTGGTATTCTGTGAAGGAAGACGTGATAATAGTCAGGACGGTTCCCCAACTCACCTGGTCCTGAAACGGAGTTTGTTAAATACAGATCCGATGATTCCCCCTCAGCACAGTGTCACGGAGAACCGGTCAAGACAACGAAATATGACCTGGCTGCCCATGCAGGTACTCATTCAGAGTAAAAAGGGTGAAGCTTATATGAATCCGGTACCTTTGATTGATTATAGCGATGGAACTATATTTCTTTTGCTAAACAAATGTTCTGTATGGGGGGATGCAGAAAACGGAGGAAAAGGAGTAACAGAAGTCTGGTTAATTAAAAGTTCTGACGAAGGCGCAACATGGACGAAACCGGTAAATATCACATATGATGTTGGAAAAATTGCTCTAGGTCCGGGCATCGGTATCCAGTTGATGGATGGAAGGCTGGCAGTTCCTGTATATGATGGAATAATTTACAGTGACAACCACGGGAAAAAATGGAAAGCCGGTAATAAAACTAGTGCTCCTGTAAACGAATGTCAGGTGGTGGAGCTGAATGATGGATCTCTCATGCTTAACACACGGAGTTACCCAAAGCGTATTATTACAATCAGCAAAGATAAGGGAAACTCGTGGGGAGCGCCATACAAAGATTCCACACTTACAGATTCAAAACTATGGGGAGGTTGCCAGGCGAGTTTTATCAGGTATACAAGGCAGGGTGAAGGCTCTGATAAGAACCGCCTGCTTTTTGCTAATCCGGCAGATAGTCTGTACCGGTTCGATATAACTGTCAGGATAAGTTATGATGAAGGAAAGACATGGCCTGTTGCTAAGATTATAAAGAAAGGGACAGGGGCATATTCATCTTTGACAATCTTGCCTGATGGCTCAATCGGAATTGTTTATGAGACCGGAAATTACAACAACGATATCACGGAATATAATGCCAGAATATCATTTGCCAGGTTTAATCTTGAGTGGCTGACTGACGGAAACGATCATTTTATTCAAGCTCAATGAACTAGCAATCTTAATATAAATTAATTAGTAGCGAATCTCAATTGCGGACCATTTTAAATTACTCAATTATGTATAAATTTATCTTGTTACCAACCCTATTGATACTTTCATCGCAATGCTTTTCACAATATCGTAAGGTTGAACACAGAAAAGTTTTGGTGACTGAAATTGCAGTAACGACGGCCGGAAATTATGCACAGGCTGGAAAAACTTATGTGCTCACAAATGATATTTCCAGTGTGACAAGCACTGTTTTTCTGGGAAAGGACATTACACTTGATCTGAATGGATACTCAATAAAGTACGCAAATGGAAACTATAACCATATTCCTAATTCAGGTTTTGAAGAAGGGCTAAAGGGATGGGATATTTCAAAGGCCCCAGTGGCAAAAGTGATGAATACTGCAGATGTTCATGTGTTTTTAGGTGAGAAATTATTGAGCATGAAGGCAGGTGATGAGATAATATCTCCTTATGTTAATCTTCCCATTGCTAACCGTTCCTATTTTGCTATGTGCGGCGTAACAGGTAGATATTGGCATGATATGAAAAAATACCCTGATGATGAGATGAAAGTCAGTGTCTACGTGGAAGATGCAAACGGGAAGGAAGTAAAATGCATGACAAAATATGGTGAAAAAACTTTATTGGGTTGCCCTATAGAAAAAAAGTCGCCACGGCTCGGAGGAGGATTTGTATACGCACATCTTTCGAATCTCCCGGCAGGAAAATATCGGGTACGTATTAAAGCAGACAATGACTGTCTCGTTGATGAGATCGATATTCGTCCTGCTATGGATGCGGGAATAAGTATCATTGAAAAAACCACACCATTGGCCGATTATGATCATATAATTATGGAATCATATCCGCCCATAATTCCGGCTTTTTTTGATTATACAGATAAAGCTTCTACTGACAAACCCCTGCCCTCATTGCCGGAAGTAACTGGTTCAGGAACCATAACTATTAAAAACGGAGTAATTGAAAGTGGCGCAACAGGAATTCTTTCATGGGGAATTCAGTCTTCAGCTGCGAATGTAAAAATTATTCTAGATAATGTTCAGATAAAGACAAACGGCATCAGTTCAGGTGCAGCAGATATTTCATGGGCAAGCATAAGCAACTGCAGGTTTGATGTGGATATGCCTTTTCTTATTCAGCGCCATGTCGGTATCTGTTCGATCATTCTGAGAGGAGATCAGCCTTCGACGGTTGAAAAATCTGAATTCAATGGAGGACAGGGATGTTTGTCAATAAAAGGAAAATATTCGCTTGTACACGATAATCTTTTCATAAATAATCAGACTGTTACAAATCATTACAGTATTATGGGAACCGGTGATAGCTCCAAAATATTTAATAACAGGTTTGAACCAAAAGAAGGATCAGGTATATATGTTTCCAGATACACCGAAGTATTTGATAATATATTCAAAATTGAAACATCACCCCCAACCTGTGAATATGGAAGAGAAGAGTATAGTACGGCCGCAATAAGACTGGGTGATTACCATGCGGTTCCAGGTTCTCCTAATGCCTCAATAGGCAACCGGATCCATGATAATAAAATTTATATTACTGCAAAGAATTATCCTGAACCAAAAGAATTTCTTCCAATGTCGTGGGGAATATTTTATAGCGCCAGCGGAGGCGAAAACTATGTATATAATAACGATATAACTGTTAATAAAGTGGATACCTCCTCAAAAGTGATTACAGCTGCCCTATATATTTGCGGTGGACCAAAGTATTTCGGAGGACAGTTTTATGATAATCGTATAACGACAAATGTGCCGGCTGCATGGATTGCCTCTATGTATGGAGGTGCTTCAAATTCCAGGTTATATAACAATACTATTACGCCCCTCAAGGGTGCAAGGTTCAAAACTTTCAGGATAGGAACTACCGGATGCGATGATTGTGTTGCTAAAAATGTTGAATTCAGGTCGAATAAAATTGAAGGTCAAAAATTTGAATTGCAATCCACGGATCAGGATAACAGCTATTCCGTATATTGGACATTGACGATAAAAATCTATGATTCCAAAGGTGTTTCTGCAAAGAATACCGAAGTAACGATTCGTGATAGAAACAATTCGATCATAATGCAGTCAAAAACAAATGAAAGCGGAATTTTAAGTGCAGAGCTTCAACAGTATGCAGTGGATGGGAAAGGAAAAAAGGTTTCATCACCTTACACAATTATTGCAGGTAAATTAAAAAAGGAAATTGATCTTGATAACAATAAGGAAATTACTTTACAATAAAAAACTTTCTCAAATTATGAAAAAGGGAATATTATCATTTTTTTGCCTTTTTGTTGTCAGACTGCTAACTGCACAAACTGCTCTTGAAATTACTGAAAAAGTAGCTGATAATGTTTTACAGCATACATCATTCAGATTCATAGATAAGAAATCCGGAGACACATTTTCATCGACAAAAAATATTCCAGTCAGCCAGTCAGTATTGGTAGAAAGTGATGCAAACGAATGGTATTATATGAATGGAGTGATTAATATCGGAATGCTCAAGCTTGCAGAACTTACTAATGAAAAGAAATATTCAGACTATTCTCTCAGAAACTTTGATTTCATTTTCAGCAATCTGGAATTTTTCAGGAAACAATATGAAGAAAAAGTTCCTGAGTCTTCATTCTTCCAGTTTTTCAGGTTAAACAAACTTGATGATTGCGGTGCGATGAGCGCTGCCCTTGCCGATGTTAATATTCTTGCCCATAAAAAAGAATATAAGGATTATCTGCAAAGGGCTGCAACATTTATCACTACAAAACAAACTCGCCTGGAAGATGGAACTTTTGTGAGACCGGAGCCCAGAAAGATGACTCTGTGGGCAGATGATCTGTACATGAGTGTTCCATTTCTTGCTCGTATGGGGAAGATGACGGGAGATCCAATATACTTTGACGATGCTATAAAACAGGTTAAAAATTTTACGCAATATCTCTACGATCCTGCTACCGGTTTGTTTTATCACTGCTGGTACAGCGATGTTAAACTCAATGGTGTTGCCCGCTGGGGACGATGCAACGGCTGGATAATGCTTGCCCAGACGGAACTTCTGAATAACTTACCAGCTAACCATCCCGAGAAAAAAATGCTGATAAAATTACTTTTGAAACAGATAGAAGGTGTTTCGAAATGGCAGGACAAAACCGGGTTGTGGCACCAGTTAATTGACAAGCCTGATTCTTACCTCGAAACATCATGCTCTGCGATGTTTGTTTATTCAATTGCGAGAGCCGTAAATGAAGGATGGATCAATAAGAGTTACTTCTCGATAGCTGAAAACGGATGGAAAGGATTATTGACGAAAATCCAGCCCGACGGAAAGGTTCAGGATATATGTATCGGTACGGGCATTGAAGACAACATAAAGTTCTATTATGACAGGCCAACTGAACTTAATGACCTCCATGGATTAGGTGCTGTAATTCTTGCCGGAACTGAAATGACAAAAGCGGAACAAAAAAAATAGACACTTGATAATGACTGTATTTAAATGAAAAACCTGACTTGGATTTTGCTAATGCTTCTGGAATCGGTGCAGATTTCTTACTGCCAATATGCTCTTGTCAGTCATTCGGGTGATGCGAGTGTAAGTTATGATAAGAACTCGTCTGAATGGAAACTTGAGACAAAACAGATTACTCAGGTACTCAAACTGTCTGACGGGATTTTTTTCCTTAAGCAGTTCAAAAATAATTTCACTGGTACTGATTTTGTCGGTAAAGCTATATCCGATGAATTCCGTTTTGTATTGGATAATAAGCTTTTTACAGGAACAAGAGGCAGTTATAATCTCGTTTCTTATTCCACAGGGATATTGCCTGTTCCCCGTACTGCGCCGGAAATAAATCCAGGCATCTGGCTTGAAATCATTTTACGAAATGAGTTTTTTACAATCAGGTTCAATTACCAGGTATTCGCCAGTTCTCCTAATACACCAATGGGTATGGTCAGAAAATATTATACTGTAACCAATACTACCTCTGCAACTGAAGAACTTTCTGACATTTCAATGCATCTGATGGATATTGATTACAGGGTAGCCGGGAAGCTCAGACTTCATTACTGGCAGGGCGGAGGTGCATTTAAGAATTGCAACCACGAATTTGTAGATTCCCTTTCATGGGCGAGCCATACCTTTCATTCTGATGCTGGTGCAAATGATTATCGTGTTGATGATAATTACAGCGGTTCCTCATCATTTCACCCCTATTTTGTGCTGCAACATGATTCCGGAGAAGGAATATTCTTCGGGTTTAATTACCTGGGGCCATGGTCAATGAAATTCTGGTCCGACCACAGATTTCCCCCTGAAGATTCTGTTAAGTCGTGGGGTCTGCTCATGGAAACCCGTCGATACTATTTTATTAATTCTCAACTGGAACAACACCGGCAGATACTTAAACCAGGGGAGTCATTTGAAACTCCCAACAGTTTCACCGGGGTTTATAAAGGAGATCCCGATAATGCTAATGAACAGCTTCAATACTGGCAGGCTGCATATAAATGGGACTATACAAGGGAAAAATACCTTTTCGGAGGAAACATGTGGAATGCTAATTGGAACAACCATTCCGCAATGAATAAAACCGGTCTCCACTTTCAACAGGTGTTTGATATTGTAAATAATGCCCGCAGACTTGGTTACACTATCGCTCATGAAGATGATTTCTGGTTTGATGAACGTGGCCGCGGAGTCTGGGAAGGCGTGAACTGGAAGCCAATAGTTGACTATGCCGGGAAATCAGGGATTAGTTTTAAACTATGGATGCCTCCGAATCATTTTGCAAAGAACACACCTAATGATCTTAATCAAAAAGACTTACACCTCGATCCCAAAACATCTCCCGGAATCACACTCTGGTATGGATATGGTTATTGCATGGGTTCCGATTCAGCAATCAACTATCTGAAGACTTTCCTCCTGAACCGACAGAACATGTATGGCACTTACATAAACAGGTTTGATGGCTGGTTTGAGGCTCCCTGTTATTCTGCCAGTCATAATCATACTCCCGGTCAGCCATTTGTTGCACAGTACCGCAATACACTAAGACTATTAAAAGAAGTCAAAGATGCAAATCCTTATATGGGAATTGAGGGATGCAACTCAGGCGGAGAATGGGCAAACTGGGATAAGACCGAATTTCTTGAATCGCAGCAAACCTCTGATGGCGGCGGTGAAGATGATTTCTACCATTTAAGCTATTTCTGGAGTGTCCCAAAGATGATGCTGATTGATGCTTCGTCAGATGTTAAAGAGAACGATATTCCCAGGCTCAGAGCAGAGATGCTTATGCAAAAATATCTAACAAAAGAAAAAGTGATTGACAGGTATATGAACCTCTATCATCCTAAAGCAGAACATGCTGCAACATTACATTGTTTCATAGAGAAAACAAATGCTGACAGGTCAAAATGTGTATTTTCACAGGATGCCTCATCAGGAAATAATGTAATTGTATATCCAAAAGCGTTGCAGCCTGAATTGCAATATTCAGTAAGTTTCAGATATGGGAAGGAGACTTATTTAAAAACGGGCAAGGAACTGATGCAATCAGGAATTGCCTTTCGTGATACATGTGTAACACAGCTGATTTTTCTTAATCTCGATAATTTTCCGGGATCTGGAACTGACAAAATTAAGCCTACGCCTCCCTTGATCACTTCTGTTAAAAATGCCACCTTTTGCAATCATGAAGGAGTTGCAATAGAATGGAAGGAGAGTAAGGACAATAACATAATTGCAGGCTATAAGATTTATCGTGACAAACAGATGATTGATTTCGTAGCAACAGGGACATTTTATTTTGATCAGTCGGAAGGCAAATCTTCAAAAGCACATTATAAGATTGTGGCAATTGATGGCGATGGAAATACTTCTGAGAAATAGCTTGCTCCTTATTATCTATATCAGTTCTAAGTTGTTCATTTTGTGTCATTTGCATATATCAATTATGAATATCTGATGAAATTATTTCAATATTATATAATCTGACATCATGGTTTTTAAGAAGTTTACTATTTCATTATTGTTACTTTTTTTAATAACTTATCAGATCCGTGCAGATATCAAGCTTCCCAAAATTATCAGCGATAATATGGTGCTTCAGCGTGGATTAAACATTCCGCTTTGGGGCTGGGCTGATCCAGGTGAGCATATCAGAGCATCGATGGGAAGCCATTCCTCAGATGCAATCGCAAACGCTGACGGAATCTGGAGATTATTCCTTGGGCCATTGGATGCAGGTGGTCCTTTTGAACTAATTTTTCGCGGTAAAAATATTGTTACAGTAAAAAATATTCTAATCGGTGAAGTATGGGTTTGTTCCGGTCAGTCAAATATGGAAATGCCTGTTGGAAATGTAGCTACCTGGTATTCCGGCGTTCATAATTACAAAGAAGAAATTGTCAGTGCTAATTATCCCCTGATCCGTTTATTTAAAGAAGACCGGATAGTTTCTGATAAACCACAGCAAGATTGTCAGGGAATATGGTCGCAATGCTCTCCGGAATCTATAGTGGATTTTTCAGCGGTGGCATATTTTTTTGGCAGAAAATTGCACCATGAGCTTGGAGTTCCTATAGGAATTATAGATGCTTCGAACGGCGGAACAAATATTGAAGCATGGATCAGCGAAGTGATTCTCCATTCAGATCCTGATTTTAAGCCTGCTCTTGATGAATTCCGTCAACAAATGGATGATTATCCTAAGTTGATGAAAGTATATGAACAAAGGATGGAACAACACAGGAAAGAAGTAGAGGCAGCAAAAGCTACAGGTAAGCCTGTGCCATGGCGTGAACCGATGCCTCCTGCAGGTCCTGGTGACAAGAATACACCGGGAGGATTATACAATGGCATGATAGCCCCGTTAATGCATTGTCGGATTGCGGGAGTAATTTGGTATCAGGGAGAGAATAATACGGGAAATCCTCAAATGTATGAAAAGTTATTTCCGGCAATGATCAGTAACTGGAGACACGATTGGGGACAAGGAGAATTCCCGTTCTATTATGTACAACTTGCCGGCTTTAATACCAATCAGACATGGTGGGGCGGTGGAAGTAAGAATTGGGTATTGCTTCGCGAAGCGCAGTTAAAGACCTTATCAGTACCAAATACTGGCATGGCAGTAGCATCTGATATTGGTGATGCAAACGATACTCACATGAAAAACAAACAGGAGGTCGGCAGGCGACTCGCCTTATGGGCCCTTGCAAAAACATACGGTAAAAATTTAGTCTTCTCTGGTCCTGTATACAACTCAATGGAGATCAAAGGTACCAAGGGCATACTACATTTCAATTATATTGGCAGCGGACTTTCAACAAAAGATGATTCAACGCTTACAGGCTTTACTATTTCGGGTGCAGATAAGAAATTTTACGATGCTACAGCATCTATCCACGGTGAAATAATAGAAGTCAGCTCGAATGAAGTTGCAGAACCAGTTGCAGTCCGGTATAGCTGGAAAGACTACTCAGATGCCAATCTGTGCAATAAGGAAGGGCTGCCCGCTTCTCCCTTCAGGACCGATAATTGGGATGAATAATTTACAGCACCATACCCCACCCTTTTTCGTATTCACGGCTCCATAAACCCATTGCCTTATTATCATTCAGGATATGTCCGTTTGACGGATCAATTTCAAGTGAATGACCAACTCTCTGAGCTATATTTCCTAGTTGAACAAGTAAGGTGCTCTTATGACCGGAATCGATATCTGCATTGAGCTTTTCACCGGTTCTGATTGCATTCAGGAAATTACTGATATGGGGAATGTCGAGAAGGTCACCCGGACCAACCTTATTCAATGGATTAACGGTGACTGTATCTTTCACTTCTTTAGTTACCTTTCCTTTCAGATCATAAACTGTGTATTCATTACCGGATCCAATCATAAGGCTTCCTTTTTCGCCATAGAATACCACTCCTACAGGTGCACCTTCCACAGGTTTTCCGTTACAGCTTCTTCCTTCCCATGTCAGGCTTGCATCCCCTGGAAAATCCAGACTGATTATTTGTGTATCAGGAGTTTCCCAATCATCCTTGAATTGATATCTGCCTCCGTTTGAGCTGACTCGTACCGGATAATTTAATCCCATGCCCCAGCGCAACAGATCGACCATATGGGTACCGTTATTGAGAGCTTCTCCTGTACCCCAGTGCCAGAACCAGTGCCAGTTATAGTGAACCACATTGTCTTTGAAATCCTTCCTGGGCGCAGGTCCCTGCCACAATTCCCAGTTTAACCATTCCGGTACAGATGCAACCTTTCCGATACCAATTGACTCTCTTGTATTCGTATACCAGCCCTTACCAAGATATACACGTCCGATTGCACCAGCCTTGAGTTCGCCGATCGCCATAATAATGTTAGTCCACGACCTTCTCTGATCCCCCATCTGAACCTTTTTCCCATATTTAATGGCTGCCTGAGTCAGTATTTCACCTTCATGGGGGTTATGACTGCAGGGTTTTTCGACATACACATTTTTACCTGCTTTTAATGCCATAAGAGCAGCCGGTGCATGCCAATGATCCGGAGCTGCAATAACTACAGCATCCAGGTCTTTATCCTCAAGAGATTTACGTATGTCAGAAAATCCCTTTGGTTTGTTATTTCCAATCTCCTGAACCTTTGCAACCGTTTTTTCTATTACTCTTGAGTCCACATCGCAGATATGTATCACTGAACAGTTCGGTTGACGGGAAAAATTCTCAGCATGTGCAAATCCCCTTGAATTTGCTCCCATAACACAAACATTTACTCGATCATTTGAACCTATGATCTTCTTATAACTTTTAGAGCTGAGAACAGGAAACATGCCACTCGCATACAAGGCTGCAGAACCGGTAACAGTTTTTTTTATAAATTCTCTTCTTGAATTTCCTGAACTTTTCATAATATGTAAATTTTAAGTTTTGTGATTTCTTCGTCAGTTACTCTTTTTTAATCCTCAAGGCTATATCAATTGAATAAACAGGTGTTGACAATTTAATATTTCTGGATTTTTGATTGATAATTGTTGACTTGAGAAATACCAAGCAGAATAATTAAACTGATGTATTTATTCATGATCCTTATATTTAGAAATCTACCTTTTTATCAGTTTAAATTTACTGAATTGTTGCCACACAGAAGTTAAATATGAAGATCAAACATACAAAATGTAAAACTATAATGAAGATAGCTTTGCTTTTCATCTGTATTAATCATCAATATAGATCTCATTTTCTGCCTGTAATATTTCTCCCTTATCGGATATTCCTACAACTTTAACAATAAATTTGCCTTTAATATCTCCGGTATAAAATTGTACCACAGCTTCTCCGGATTTCTCTGCACTTACAGATGGATCCCAGTAAAGAAGATATCTGAAATCGGGAATTCTAATCTGTGAAGCGGGTGTTGAATAATCGGGCGATAAAATTTTCCATTCGCTTACGTCAGCCATTGGATAAATGAACCTGTTCATATTCGGGAGAAGAGGTACACTGTTAAAATCCGATTTTTTTGTATGTATATCTATGATTCCCCCGAAGGTAAAATCCTTACAATAGTAGGTAGCAGGAATGATAGCTATCCGGTCAATTTCCCGGATAGGTATTTTAGCTATCTCAGCAAAACTGTCATAAAGAATCCCATCAATGAAAATTCCGGGTTTATCCTCAAGATAACTCATTGTGACCGGATCAAAAATCATTATTTCAGCTCCGCCCTTTCTGCCTGAGAATTTAACCGACGGAACAAGTTCATATAAATATTCCCGGAGGGAGTCAAGGTTTATATAATTTTTTAATTCAAGAAGATCATAAGGTTTTGTATAAAAAACACTGCTATCCTTTTTGGTTTTGATCTGAGGTTTTTTTATTGAATACGATTTTTTGAATCTGGCCTGAACCTGATAATTAATAAACTTCTCTTTAAGGTATGAAACAGCTTGCTGATCAAGACTAAAACGCAGGTTATCAGGCGGATCTCTAAAACCATTCCAGAATGACTCCTCCAGACTTGATTTTGTCTCACTTCCCGGCAGGATAACTACCATTTCCTGTTCACCTTCACCGGGTTTTAAAAGAAAATTAAAAACGCCTGAATCATCGGTAACACATCCTTTCAGATCTGTGCCCGGTCCCGGTGTGGAAACTGTAATTGAGGCGTTTGAAACAGCATTCCCCAAAGGATCAACAAGTTTACCTGACATCCTTATTCCTTTATAATCAGGCAGGTATTCTATATTTTCAGAGATACTAAGTATTCCTTCCTTATTGTTCTTTCCTAAAGAATAAATCATCTCCGGTTCTTTCCGGCAGACAGAAACTGAAAAATCACCTGATAGTTTTTCTCCTGATATACCTTTTAATGAAATTGTTAAAGTTACATGATCGCGTGTTGAATATTTTTTCTTGTCGGGTATTACCTTTAACAGATCTGTTCCGGCTGCAATATCATGACTATAGATTACTGGTTTTAAAGAATCCCTGATGCTTCCGGGATAAGTATACTTACGATCAGGATTTATAATGGAAATCTCTTTCCTGAAGAATGATCCTTCTCCAAAATTTTTCATCCAGTTAGTGTAGGAAATGATATAATACAAACCGGTTGGAAGGTTGTCAGGAATTTCAAATTCACCGGAACCCGTGCCATGTTTTAACAGAACCTTTTTCCTCAGGATTGAATTATTTTCGCTGCTGACCAGTTCAATAAAAGCAAGAGTGCTGAATTGTTCCCAGGGGATCATCGAAGAGGTGCAAAAGGTTTTAAACCACAATACTTCGCCTGTGAAACAGCTCTCCTGAGAAAGGTGGACCTCAATTTTTTCCTGAGGGCATAGAATGGAAGGTTTTCCCGTATTCTGACCTGAGAGATTACTCTTTAAAAGAATAAGCAGTGAGATGAGAATAATTATTTTGATTTTCAGTAGCATAACTTCCTATTTCCAAAAAACGGGTTTAACATTTGTACCGTAAGTACGGCAATCTGCACAATAATCAGCGCTACAATAAACTTTTATGTCCGTTCCTTTAATTGTACCAAAGTAACTTTTCGGTATCCATGAAGGCAGACCGTAGTCAAAATATGAGCAGCCTTTATAGGCACTTACAGTCTCAACATTATGCTGGGTTCGATCAATAAACAGCCTTTTTTCTTTAACCGCTGAGGCTGAGAAATAACCAAGAGCATTGGAAGATCCGTCACAAGATTTAATATTGCCATAAACCTGTGCTGGTATTTTACCATAAATGCCGGCAAGATTCTCATTCGCGTCCATCAGCTGTTTCCAGAATGTGTATAGTTCTTTACTGATTGATGATTGTTTAACCAGAATGCTATACCTTATGTTAAGTTTGTCCTCACCTGGTCCTAACGAACATATGTTAAACTTTCTGATCTCATCTAATGAATTGTTTGTTGTGCTTGTTACAAGTACTGAAGTGGAGGGCTTTGTTACCCAGCATATTTTTTTTTCATCATCTATAGTTACATTTTCAAACGTGAAGGAAGGTGGCTCCTGGCTATAAAACACTTTAACATGATCGGTTAACATCATCACCTCCCAGGTCTCCTCAAACTCAAAACTCCAATATTGGGTCTTACCGTCCGGGTCATGTGAATTCACCAGAATATTCAACCAATTTTGTAAAGAAACCTGTCCTTCTGCAATTTTTGTATTTTCAACCTCTTCAAAATAGAGACTGTCAATATCCGGAACTTCCTGCATCAACACAGGAGAGGATTCATATTGTATCCCTTCTTTTGTAGTTATAGTCAGGGTATAAGAATTGCCAGGAATTCCCTTTAGATCTTTATCTTCTGTTTCGTACCACCCGCTGTCATCTCCATTCAAAAGAAATGAGTTTCCTTTATCATCAATGATACGAACATCAGCATCCAATACGGGAACCACATAATACATAACATTTATCGGAACTGATGTTGTAAGTTTCACTCTGAAAGGACCAACTTCATTAGTGATCTGACCTGCTACAACCAGAGAAGCTGCAGAGTCAGAATTTTTCAATGCAGGACTGATCGGTTCCAGACAGGATTCAACTGGCAGTATTAAACAGGCCAAAAGTATTAATTTACTTATTTTATACTTGCAAGTCATTAAAACTTAATATTATATGTTATGGTCGGTATGACAGCACCAAAAATTGACAACTGGTAGGCATCGAACTTTCCCCCCTCGCTTTTAAAATATACCGAATAAGCATTTTTCCGACCAGTAACATTGTAAAGAGAAAAAGTCAATGAACTATGCGTCATCTGATTTTTCTTCAAATTGCCATTAACAGTAACTGAGAGATCGGTCCGAAAATAATCTGGTATTCTGTACTGATTATATTCCGAGTATTGAAGGAATACCTGATCACCCAATTGATATTTTGCCACCGGGTAAGTAATTGGTCTGCCGGTAGAATAAATAACAGCTGCTGAAATAATTAACCTTCTTGATGCTTTGAGGTTGGCCATAACATTCAAACTATGGGGTTTATCATAATTGGCAGGAAAATATGCACCGTTGTTTATCAACTCTTCCGAAAATTTTGAAACTGATTTAATCAAAGTACGCGAATATGTATAATCAATGCGCCCGTAAATACGGCCTCCGGATTTCTCAAAAGATAATTCAAGTCCGTATGACCTTCCTTTCCCGTTCACAATTTCGGTTTCAATATGATCATTTAATAGCAGATCTGCTCCTGCTTTATATTCCTTTATATTGCTTACAAGCTTGTAAAAGACTTCTGCTGAAACCTGGATTTTGTCTTTATTGAGGCTCTGGAAATAACCTGTTGAAAACTGATGCCCGGTTTCAGGAGATAAATATCTGTCGCTGAGTTTCCAGGTATCGGTTGGTGAAATAGCAGTTGTATTTGAAAGCATATGGATATATTGAGCAGTTTTATTATAACTGAATTTCAGAGAACTGTTTGTACCGGTTGAATAGTTGACAGATAGTCGCCATTCTGGGTTCATATATGTTTTTCCAATACTGTTTTTGCTATTGGATACAGTATCTGTTATATTGTCTGTTGAGTATGGCAATGAGCTGGCATAGATATATTGCTTGCCGGTATTATAAGAAATCAATCCTGAAAGTCTTACCCCTCCCTCGATTTTCAGATTACCAGAAATATCAAACTGTGTTCCTGCATAAATGCCATATTCTATTGCCCGGTCATTTGGAGAAGATATTGGCACTATGTTCGAATTATCCAGGACTTTCCTTTCACCCGGATTAACCGAATAAAAGTTCAGATCAGCACCAAAAACATATTTTACCCTGCTGTCGGATGAATATTCAAAATCATTATTCAACGACAGATCGTTTAGCTTGTGGGTTAATATGAAGGATTGATTTGTTGAGTTTCGGTTGGCGATTTCATAATTATATAAACTATAGATCAATGATGTGTTTGATTTCAGGTTTTCACTGTAAAGATGTTTAAGAGTCAGTGACCCGATCAGGTTATTATAATTGTAAGTAGTATCGCTGTGCAACTGAAATTTATCATTGCTGCTGTAGAAATTAACCAATAAACTGTTTTTTTCGTTGAGCCACAGATCTAGTTTCGCCTGGATATCATCAAATCCGGCTTTACTCTTATACAGGGAAGGAACTTTGATTTTAGTCAAAAGCCAGTTAGAGTATGTACTCCTAAAGCTTGTAACAAAGGTAGATTTCTCAGAAAACAATGGACCATCGACATTTACCCTGGCGGAAATCGGACTAATCCCGGCTGACCCTGTGACTTTTTCATGATTTCCATCAATGGTATTTATTTCAAAAACAGACGAAATACGACCACCGTATTTTATAGGGATGCTTCCTTTATAAAGAGTTGCGTTATCAATGATTTCCGAATTGATGGCAGAAAAATTTCCAAAAAAATGAGAGGGATTATAAATAGTTGCCTGGTCTATCAGTATCAGGTTCTCATCAGTATTTCCACCCCGTACGTTGAAACCTGAGGTCCCCTCCCCGACTGTTTGAACGCCCGGAAGGGTAAGTACGCTTTTGATTATATCCGGTTCTCCCAATAGTGTCGGAATAGATTTGATGTTAGGGATATCAATTTTTTCCATTCCGAGATAGATCTGTCCAATGGTTCCTTTTCCCTGCCCGACAATTACCGCATCTTTCAGCAGATTCATCCTGACTTCCATATCAACATCCAGCCTCCCGTCGGAATACAGGTTTATATTACGCTTTGCCGGCTCCATTCCTATACATGTAAAAGTAACAGCCTGATTCCCGACAGCCAATACTATTTTATAAAATCCGGTAGCATCGGATGATGCTCCTTTCAGAGTCTCATTTACAAACACATTTCCACCCGCTATCGGTTCACCTGTCTCATAATTCTTCAGATACCCTGATAATACCGCAGTTTTCGCATTATTATTTCCTGGAATCCCAATATTAATTATCCGGTACTGGACCTGATCAAGTTTCTCATGGGTAATCTTCTTTTCGGGCGTGACTGTCTTCTTTTTTTCTTCCTGGAGAATACTCCCGGGGAAAAGTTCTGATACCGGAACCCCAGGGTAAATAACCACCTGATTGTTATCAGATATATTAAAATTTAAGGATTTATTTTTAAAAATAGTTTCAAGACATTGCTTAAGGGGCGCTTTATTGAATGTTGCTGTAACTGTAATATCGGTTATGTCCTTATCATCATAGAAAAACTTTACATTGTAATTTTTTTCTACCTCGTTTATGAATGATTTTAGCGGAATTTGCCGGGAACTTCCTGTTATAAGTACAGGAAGTTCCTGAGCATTCAACCAGAATACTGAAATAATAATGATCAATATTGAGATTATTCCTTTTTTCATATAATTACTTCAGATCATCATTTCAGCAACAACAGACAATAATATTATTTCAGTCCGTCATAATACCTTAGTACTGAAATGATATTATCGGGTTGCTGATTATTGATTTTTATTTTATTTTTCCGGATAAATTTGCTTACTTCCGAACTATGATCTGCCAGCAATTTTATAAATTGTTTTTTTGAACGGAAACTGTCGAACGCGTTGCCGGTATTTATAAAATATTCGTAAGAGTCGGAATATGTTCCCTGTCCATCAGCAGATTTGACCTCGACAGTTTTAACCGGTTTTACATAAAATGTGACCTTCCCGACTGAAGCATTTTCATAAAGAGCCTTATCATGTGTGCCGGCCAGTTCAATATATTCATAAATATGTTTCCTGTTCCAGACCGTATCGATAAATGAAAATCCCGAGAGATTATCAATACTCAGAACGACGTACTTATCTTTGCCATTTTCAGAATGGAAAACGATCAGTTCATTTTTCAATACGTCATAATTCAGGATTATTCCTGTATACTTTGACCCGTTATATAAAATGTCGGCTTTGGGCCAATAGTTTTCCATTAATAACGGACTTCCCAGGTACTTTTTCTCATATACCCATTTTATGCCATTAATAATATCATTTGAACCGGAATATAGACTGTTCTGATTAATTTTATCAAGACAATTCTGTGAATAGCCTTTTTCGTTACAAACAATACTGAATAAAATACAAAGACGTAAGAATAAATTTTTCAAATGATCAGATTTTGAAAGTTTAACTACAAATATAGATTTCATAACGTTATTAACCTAGCAAACAGAACAATTTAACATAATTAAAAACAGTGTAACATTAGATTTTTTGGTTTAAATCTTAATTACCAAAAATCAGGTTTTACTTTTGTTCCCCTGACCCTGCAATCGGTGCAATAATCCTTATCACTATATACTACCATTATGTTCCCATCCTTATCTATATAGGTACCGTAAATGGGGAATACAACTCCAGGTGGCGGAGGGGCTGTTGTCCATCCACAGTTTGGATATCCGTTGCCTCTTTCAAGCTTTGTATCATTATGGTTAATGAAAATCCGTTTTGAACTGACTGATGAAGCAAAAAAATATCCCAGGGCTTTCTCCCCGTTATTGAGACAGGTTATATTACCTGTTACTTTTCCCGGGATTTTTGAATAAATTCCACCTGTCGCTTCTTTGACATCATTCAATATTTTAAAATAATTATTCAATTCCTTGTTTATTGAATACTGTTTTACAAGGATGCTGTATCTGATATTTAGCTTGTCGCCGTCGGGACCAATTGACTGAAGCAGAAAATGGCGGATTTTATTGTCCTGTTTACCGATTGTCGATTCTACAAGGATGTTTTTTGAAGGTTCGGTGACCCAGCAATGTCTCCTTTCGTCATCAATATTGACCGTCTCTATTGATGGAGGAATTGCCCCTTCACCTCCTCCGTGGTTCACTACAATATAGGAAGGCATCTCAAATTCCCAGGTTTCTTCAAATTCCCATTTGAAATAGTGTAGTCCATCACTTGGAGCCTGTGAATTGAGGAGAATATTGAGCCAATTCTCCATATAGACATTTTCCTCCTCAATATGGGTCTGTTTCACTTCTTCATAAAATACAGAGTCAATAGGTGGCACATCAGGCATCAATTGAAGAGATGACTCATATTGATTACCATCTTCAGTTGTTATATGCAGAGTATATATATAGCCAGGTATACCATACAAACATTTGTCTGAAGTTTCGTACCAGCCTTTTTCAACATAGTATAGTGGAAAAATATTCCCTTTATCATCGGAGATATGAACAAATGCATTTGTTATCGGATCAAATTTAAGCGTATCCAGACCGGTATAGACAGAACCTGATTTTGTAAGTCTGACTTTAAACGGACCGGGTTCGTCGGTTATAGTGCTTTCAACAACAAGCTGGCTCTCCTGATCATGTTTCGAAAGCTCAGGTCTGAAAGGTTCGATACAGGTGCCAAACGCTAGCATTAAAATAAAAAGTAAAATCAGTAGACAGAATTTGTTTTCCTCACTTTTCACTATCTCTGAAAGGTTCCTCATATCGTTTGATGTTTACAGGTCAGAACCATTTTAATTACCAGAAATCAGGTTTTATATTTGTACCATAAGCACGGCAGTCGACACAATAGTTATCATAAATCACCCATAATTTAATATCTGTGTTTAAAATATTCGCAAAATAAATCCAGAATTGAACAATATGCCCGTCAGGATCGGTCAGATAAGTACATATATCATAAGGGCTGACTGTATCAATATGATGATCTGTTGAATTAATAAATATCCTCCTTGTCTTTACCGATGAAGCCAGGAAATATCCCAGCGCTTTTTTACTTCCTGAAACAGATTGAATATTTCCATAAACCGGTCCAGGGATAGTACTGTAAATTCCTGGTGCGTCTTCATTAACCTTCTCTAATTGCTTCCAGTAATTGTACGATTCCTTATTAAGAGAATATTGCTTTACTAAAATACTATAACGGATATGTAATTTATCCTCTCCCGGCCCTAATGATTGTACAACAAACTTATTTATTGAATCAACATCAGTATTTACAGTTGAGTGCAGGAGTACCGATGATGATGGTCTGCTCACCCAACAGACTTCTTTCTCAGGGTCAATTACTACATTTTCTGTGCTATAATATATTTCAGCTGCATTTATATCGGGATTGCCATGTTTAACCCTTACTGTGGTCAACATTTTTATCTCCCAGGTCTCCTCAAATTTCCAAAACCAGTAATTTGTTTTACCAGCCTGATCATGAGTATCGAGTAAGATATTCAACCAGTTATCCTCATAGGTCAGACCGTTCTCAAACCTTACCTTTTTCACTTCTGTATAATAAACGCTGTCAATATCAGGCACATCCTGCATTAATTCAGGAGTTGATTCAAAACTGTTACCTTCGGCATCCCTAATCTTTAAAGTATAGATGGTTTCAGGATCCCCTTTAAGATTTTTATCTATAGTCTCATACCATCCATTTTGATTATCAACAAGTTGATAACTATTCCCTTTGTTCTCACTTATTGTAACTTCTGCACCTTTATAGGGCACCGGGGAGTACAATTTATCTATAGGACCTGATTGTGTCAGATGTACTTTGAACGGGCCAATCTCATCGGTGATCATCCCTTCCACAACCAATGAACTCAGGGAATCATTTTTATCAAGCGCAGGAGTGAATTGTTTAATGCATGAAGAAAGAATAAGTATTAAGAAAAATATTCCCGCAAACCTAAAATATTTAAGCGAAGAGGCCATTTCGACCGGTTTATTTTATTCTTTTGATGGATCTCCGATAGTGATGGTAAAAGTTCCCCAGGTAACATCGCGTCTGATCGCCTGCCAGTCTTTCACTTCATAGCTGGCAAGAAATTTAATTTTGTGACCAGGAGGACAGTCTTTGGAAATGTGGATCAGCGAGGAGAGAGAATAACCGTCACCCCATTTGTCGGGTTGGATCTCATCATATAACCTTTCGCTGTCAATGTATGGATCGTCATAATATAAATGCAGCCTGTGACTACCGTTTGATATCTCATAGATCATTACTGTTTCACCTGGTTCGGCTATATTATTCCCATTGCCGCTTCCGAAAATCTCACTGTCACCGTCGTCTATGCCTATTTGTGCAAATTCAGGTACATTATAGTAAACAGGAGCATCAAACTCATCTTTCCAGGTATTTTTTTTGTTATCTGTTATTGAAAGGTTGAATCTTATGCGGAACGGCGATCCGTCTTTTGTTGGCTTATTCAGAGCAGTCACTCTGAATTCGACTGGTAGCCAAATTAGTTCACCCGAAGCCAGTTTTTCAAGTTCAATTGTCGGATTGGCTATAGTCACTCCCTCTGTTTGTGTACTGAGTGTTACCTTTATATTTTTGGCATCGGAGCCGCCTCTGTTCAATAGACGAATACCAAGTTTGCATTCATTTGGCTGTTCGAGGAAAATTCCTTTGTCATTCACTCTGTGTGCAACATAAGTAATTTCATCCGGATCATTTTTTCGAAAAATGCCAATCTGGTGATACTCGTGATTTACTTTGAAGTTTATTTTTCCTTTATCGTCGCTGGTAACATTCGAAGAGTTTTTTTTGTCCTTTGTTACATTGTAATCAAGCAGGGTGTAACCAGTTTTTGGACTATAGATCGCAGGCGTTGTCACATTGATCTGCACTCCTGGAATAAGTATGCCGTCGGGCTCCCAGGCTTTTGTACCGATGCCCATGCCACCCTTTGTAACACCTTTCATATCGATAAAGCCGCGTTTATCGAGGTTGCTTCTTATCTGATATCCCCAAACATCGAAATTCGCATACAGGTCAGCGTGATGCCATCGCTGTGGATCAGGAAGCGGGTTTTTAAATGATTCTATTACAAAATTAAAGGCATCCCTGAACTGTTCGGGGTTGATCGCATGCCCTCCTTCATAGGTGTGATAAGTAAAATCCAGTCCGGCTTCACCAAGTGCTCCTTGTATTACTTCCTTATTCAGGTTATGCAGCTCTCCGTTTGTACTATTTGCAAATGCCAGTTTTACTCCATAGAGGTTTTTAAACATATAACGAACGTGATAGAGGGAATGGTTTGAAGGATAACCGATAAAAAACTCCGGTGATCCCTTTGAATTATAGGCTGCACCGATCATCTGGGGGTATTTCCCGGCCAGGAAAAACGACATGATACCACCCATGCTGTGACCGATCACCGCCCGGTGTGAACGATCGTTCATCGTTCGATATGTACTGTCGATATGACTCACAAGTTCAGGAAAATAATCCTTGAATTGTACCTGGTAATTAATATTGGAATGGTTACCGATGTTATATGGCCTGAGATCGGAATCCACGGAACGACCGTTCCAGGCAACCAGTATAACTCCGTTATCCTTCACAAGCTGTTCAACGCCAGCAATATCCAGCTGGTGACTACCAGTATTTCCATGAAAATAATAGATTACCGGATATCGTTTCTGAGTAGTATAGTAATCAGCAGGTAAGAATATCCTGTACGGTTTCTCGTGGTTGAATACTTTACTGAAATGGATTTTGTCCTCCTGGGAAAATGAAATTGTTGAAATCATGGAAAGAACTAATCCGGCAAATAAAACAAGCTGCAGATTTTTGCTATGAAGAAAGCTCATAATATATTTGAATTTTAATTTAGCAACATTACAAAATTAAATAAATTTACATAACCTTTTCATATTTTCAATTAAACTAAAATAAATAAGCATATGAAAGAATAGGTTTTATTTGAATAAGCAATCAACCACCCCGGCCGGTATCAGCATTTGTATCATAATTTAAAAGTGGTCCGGTCACCCATTCTTCAAAACTTTTCTTTATTCACATCTTTATTGGAAATAATACTTTCGAGAATTTGTTCAGACCTGAGAGATCCCTCATTTTTCCACAGATNNATTGTCATCCCGAAACTCATCCACCTTTGGGCATAACTCTAAAGCAGAGGTTAAGAGGTGGATGAGTTGAGGGATCTCCCAATCATTATACCGAGTTTGATTTACATATTCTTGTCCCTGATGCCGGATCAAATTGTAAGAGAGTCCCTATTTCTAACATTATTTTGAGAGACTGCCGTTTTCTACCAATTATTGATTGATAAAAAAATGTGATGAAAGAATAGCCATTTGGAGGAAGGGAAATGTATAAGAAAGATATTCAATACTTTGCATTATATTTTATACTAAAGTTTACAGCTATGCCCCCCCTCCTGCTTTCTTACCTTACAGGAATCTGTTACCAAAGGAGAATGCTTATGGACATAAAAAAAGCCCCGGAAATGATCCGGGACTCTTCATCCTTAATTACTACCTATTGAAAAAAAACTAATCTTTAATATCCGGTATTCTGTCCAATGTCGATAGCATCTGCCACTGGGATAGGGAAAAAATAACAATTTTCATTATAATCAGGGTTAGCCACTCCCTCTTCATCAACGGTCACCTCCTGCAACAGTCTTTTTCTGAAAACATCGAATATACGATCGTTTTCAAAACAGAGTTCCAGGTCCCTTTCCCTTATTACTTTTGAATCAAACTCGGCCTGTGACATAGCCATTGTTGCCTTAGGCTCCGAACCGGTCATTAAACCTGTTGTTCCGTCAGTATTAGCCCTGTCAATAATCATATTGATGCGATCGACTGCTAACTGAGTTGGGCCGGTACCCGCCATGTTGGCAGCTTCGGCATATATCAGTAAAACATCGGGGAACCTATAGATGAAAGCATATTGTCTGGAAATGTTCAGCTGCTCGTCTAATGAAATCATAGGCCACAGATATTTTTGGATATAAGGAGTTCCGTCAATGGAATTTTTATAATTTATGATTGGCCCCATAGGATCGGTGGTAATGTCTGACGGGAAATCCATCAAAATAGAGCTGCGTTTTCGGGGCTGGTCAGGATACTCCTCAGCCCATCTTGGTTTAACAGCACCACCACTCCATCCACCCCACTCTGATGGAGCCATAGCTATTCCATCTATATTCGGATCATCATCAGTGGTTTGAAAAGCCCAGATAATTTCCAGATTATTTTTATTGCTGGATTTGAAAACATCATCAAATTTAGGCAGTAGCTGAAATGGGCCATGAAGAATTATATCATCAGCCAAATCCCTCGCTTTCGCATAGTAGTCTTTTTCATTTAAGGGATTCGTTGCCCTTGTTATATACATTTTTGCCAATAACGTTTTTGCTAACCATACATTTGGCCTGGCAGGGCGGGAAGCATCATAGTCTTCCAGATGTGCAATTGCAAATGTCATATCAGTTTGCAAAGAGTCATACAAAGTTGCAATTTCAAGACGCGATGAGGGTGTTAACGGGGTACTTATAGGATCAGGGGTATTTTCTGTTATAAACGGGACTTTACCCCATAATCTGACTAAAGTAAAATAATTAAAGGACCTGAGGAATTTTGCCTGAGCAATAATGTTATTAATTACCTCGGGGTCATTTGAGCCTAAGCTTTTACGTTTGATAACGGCTTTCAGAACTGCATTTATGTCATTAATTGCTCTGTAATGTATTTGCCAGAAATCAGCATTATAATTAGCGCCATAAGCAAGGTCCACATTTGTATATTGTCCATCCGGAAAAGCTCCATATACATTTTCATAACCTGACCATGTGTCATATAAGTTATTCATTGAGGCAGCAAATGCTGCTTCGCACTGGGCAGGAGTAGTATAAAAATTATCAGGGGTTGACAATCCTTTAGGGCTTTCATCAAGTTTCTGACATGATGTCCCAAATATCACGAGCAATGCTATACTGCCCTTCAATAAAATATTAGTATATATATTTTTCATAATATTAGAAAGTTAGATTGATTCCTAAAGTTATTGTCCTTACGGTAGGGTAATTACTTAAGTCTATCCCTCTCACGGCATCGGTACCCACATTAAATGAACTTACCTCCGGATCATAACCGGTATATTTTGTTAATGTGAGTATGTTGGTAGCGGTTACAAAAGCTCTGAGATTGGTTAAGCCTATTTTACTTACAAGAGACAGAGGCAAATTATATCCAAGCGTAATGTTTTTCAATCGTGCATATGATCCGTCTTCTACATATCTGCTTAACCGGTTAGGCGACTTCCCTAATGATATTTTCGATGCTATGCCAAGAAGAGCATCTCTTCTTGTTATCTGATCGGTAAAAGCCGGTATATCAGTATTCTGATTATTAACAGTCCATCTGTCATTCAGTGCTGTACTGGTGCCCTTGCTGGGATTTTCGATTTGAATTCTTGTAGCATTAAAGATGTCGTTGCCCTCACAACCCTGGATCAGGATTGAAAGCGTAAAGTTTTTAAACGACATAGTGTTGTTCCATCCGAAGACATATTTTGGTGAAGAATTTCCAATTAATGTCACATCACCCGCCTCGGTTATCTTGCCATCTTTATTTACATCCAAATATTTTTGATCGCCTGGCAATTGACCAAATGCGAGGGCTTCAGCACGCTCACTCTCTGCCCATGTTCCTTCAACTATATAACCGCGCATCTGACCCATGGGTTGTCCTTCCTCTAAATACATAAGGGAATTGGAAGCTGCATTGTAGATCTGGTATCCGCCACCAGTGCTCGTTTTGAGTCCCATTGGCAGTGAGTTTAATAATTTAAGCACCTTGCTTCTATTCATTGAAATATTAATGCTTGTGCTCCATCTGAAGGCTCCGACAACCGGATCAGCTCCAAGAGTAATTTCGAGGCCCTTGTTTTCAACTGAACCTACGTTTGCGAGTATCTGGGCACTTGGTGCACCTGTATAAAAGGGAACTGGTTTATTTAAAAGCAAATCAGAAGTCTTCTTTTTGTAAACATCTACAGTAGCGGTTACCCTGCCATTAAAAAAGGCCAAATCCATACCCAAATCGGTTTGAGCAGTAGTCTCCCACTTTAAATTCACGTTTGCTGCACTTATTATCCCATAACCAGTATCTGTGGTACTGGTGCCATTGTAAGGATAATTTAACCCTGATCCTATTTTGGCTAAGGAGCCATAAGGGGCGATTGCCTGATTACCTGTTTTTCCCCAACTGCCTCTGAACTTCAAGTCACTAAACAAGTTCAGGTTTTTAACGAATTCTTCTTCGGATGCTCTCCAGGCCAGGGAAGCGGAAGGGAAGTAGCCCCATTTATTATTTTCACCAAACACCGAAGACCCATCTGCCCGATAACTTACTGTGATCAGGTATTTGTCGGCAAAACTATAATTAGCCCGGCCAAGAAATGAGTTAATGATCCTTCTTGAATCATAAGAAGTTCTGTAATTTGTCTGGCTTGCCCCGCCAATATCATAAACCCCTGTAATATCTGAGGAAAAGCCCTGGGCCTGAATATCTGAGCCGTAGTTAACAGATGATTGCTGTTCTGCAACTCCTGTCAGCGTTATATGATGTTTGGTATTTATTATTTTATTATAGGTCAGGATATTGGAATTCTGATAATACAGACTTTTATCGTCAGTTAAATTACCTATACCATTTACCGGTCTACCATTTTTAGTTAATGAGTTATAATACAATCTCTTGTCTGAGTTATAAATTCCTGCTGCGCCTGTAATCTTAAGCGTAAGCCCTTCCAAAATCCTAAATTCGAGGAAAGAATTAAGATTAGAGGTTGTCGTGCTAAGTTCATTAAAGGACCCCATAGCTGTAGCCATTGGATTCCAAACGTCCCTGTCTCCGTAGGCGGTTGGTGGTTTACTATAATTACCAAGGGCATCATATACCGGTGTGCATGGGTCAAATCTGAGAACCGAATTAACAGCCTGTGATAAGATATCAACATACCTGACACCTTCCCCGGATGGAGGTATATTACCTTTATCCTTAATAACATTCATATAAAGAGCGGCCTTTAGCCACTTATTTACGTTTATATCGAGATTTGATCTGAGAGTGTAGCGTTTGAACTGGGTATTAACAATCAGGCCCTGCTGATCAAAGTACCCACCGGCAATAAAGTACCTGACAGCATCGGTTCCCCCTTTTATAGAGATTTGATGCATTTGCAATGTAGCTTTACGAAAAAGCTGATCCTGCCAGTCAGTACCGCCTGTTTTGTCTAATGCAGCAATCTGAGCGTCAGTAAATGGAAGTACCGGATCACCGTATAAGTTTTGAGTTGCCTTCCAGATATTTTGCATTCTGGCATATTCCGGGCCATTAAGCAGATCAATTTTCTTCACAATAGACTGAACACCATAACTGTAGCTATAATCAACAATTGGCGCGCCGATTTTACCACTTTTTGTAGTAACAAGGATTACTCCATTAGCGCCCTTGGATCCATAAATAGCAGTAGCCGAAGCATCTTTCAGAACTTCAATGGATTCAACCTCATTAGGGTTTAAGGAGCTAAGGTCGCCTCCCTGAAAACCATCTATCACCACAAGAGCATTATTACCCCCGGTAATCGAATTTCCTCCACGAATTCTGATAGTTGCAACTCCACCCGGAGCACCATCATTATTTGTAACTACCACACCGGCTGCATGGCCCTGCAAAGCCTCATCCGACCGGATAGAAGGTAATCTTACAAGATCAATTCCTTTTACAGAACTAACTGATCCGGTAACGTCGCTCTTTCTCTGGGTTCCATATCCTACAACAACCACCTCATCCAGATTTTGAATATTGGGCACTAAACTAACGTTAAGGACTGTCTTACCTGCAACCGGAATTTTAACCGTGGCATATCCAACAAAGGAAAATACCAGGATTGAATTATTATCCAGTACATCAATAGCATATTTACCGTTTATATCAGAGATTACGCCTTTGTTTGTACCTGCTAAAGAGATATTTACACCAATTAGTGGTTCATTAGTTGTTGCGGCTGTAATTGTCCCTGTTACAGTGACAGTCTGATTAATTGTTTTTGAAGGTGCAAAAACAATTAATTTATCCATAACTACATATGACAAATCTGTGCCCTCCAATGCCTTGTCTAAAACTGAGGCCACAGTAGCTTCGTTTACGTCAAGGTTAACAACCCGGGTCACATCAACCTGATCTGTCTTGTAAAAGATTTTGTAATCACTTTGGTTCTCAATAGCATCAATTACATTTAAAAGAGTTTGAGTTTCATTATTCAGCTTGATTATGCTGGATTGACCATACCCCGTAGCAAAACTCTGCAGCGTGGCAAGTATTAGAAAAACAGTCATTAATTTCATAATCAGTAAGGTTTTTTGCAGGTATTTTTTTTTGAGAAATACACCCAAAAACAAATCTTTTTTCATAGTTTTGAAGGTTTTAATTTTAGTAAATACCCATGAGTCATCTCCAAGATATCCATGGGGTAAATTAATTTTGAATCACCGGAAGATGTTTCAGCATTTTCCGGTTTTTCATTTCTGGTTACTTAACTTTTGTTTTTTTTCACAGGCTGCTGGTTTTAAGGTTTCTACTTTTTTCTTTGTATTTTGGAAATAATAATCGTATCCTTTTCAACTTTGTATATGATCGGTGTAGTTATTTTTATAGCTTCAAGCACCTGATAAACTGTTTCATTATGTACAAATTTTCCACTATAGCGTTCTGTCTTTAACTCCATATCGTCAATTTTGATCCTGACATTAAACCATCGCTCCATCTTTATGGCAAGATCCTCAAATGACTCGCCGTTAAAAACAAGCAACTGGTCTTTCCAGCTGACCAGGCTTTCAGGATCTACCTTCCTGACAGTGATCGGATTTAAGTGCGAAGCTGACTGATCCGGCATTGTCCTATTTTGTAACGTGGCCATTTCATTGGGTTTAATGATAATGGCTTTATGATCACCATGTACGTCTTCAACCTTAACCTCTCCCCTGACAACGATAGTTTGTGTTTTTTCATCACCCGGATAACATTTGACATTAAAGGCGGTACCTAAAACATTTACTTTTACATCACGGGTATTTACCACAAAGATTTTGCCGTGTTCTTTTACAACATCAAAAAAAGCCTCGCCTTCCAATGTAACATCCCTTGAAGTTTCTCCAAACATAACAGGATACCTGAGTCTGCTGGCTGAATTAATCCAAACATGTGAACCATCCGACAGAATAATCTGTGCCTTTTCCCCAAGAGGGACTATGATCTCATTATAAGCAAGTTCCCGGACCTTAATGTTGTGATTGCGAAACACATTCCAGAGTGAAGATAATCCGATAACCAGCAGGCTCACTGCTGCTATCTTAAACCAAATGGAATTGACAAAAGAAATAGACCTTGCTGAGTCAGGTTTCTCCTCATCTATAAACCTCATCAGTTTTGTTAAGAATTCATTTTTATCGACAATTATTTCGCTTTTTCTGGTATTCATCAGGGTTTTGAGAACATTCACCGCGGTTTCGAGCGCCTCTTTTCTTTCCGGATGAACAGCGATCCATTCATTCCATATCCGGGTGGATTCCGGATTTGTTCCTTCGACAAATTCACGGAAAGATTCGCTGAGAATCAGATCTCCCAATTCATTAAAATCAGTTGTTTTCAATACTTTAAGGAATTAACAATATTCAGGTGTTTTTATGTATCACGGGGATATTAATTTTTTATACTCAGCAGACGAGGTTTATTTTTAAAATATATTGAAAACATGGAATACTACAGGGGAGATAGCCTTCAACTTAAGCTTCGGGGATGAATGAGAAACTGCATAAAAAAGTTTCCACTCCTTTTGAAGGAGGGTGGTCGGGACGATTGATGGGTGTTGTTTTCAGCTAAAGTCTGATAAATATCTTCCGCTTATAAAGGAAATAGCAGATATACCATACCATAGCCGCTACAATAACTATTGTAATCATATTAATTATGATCTCATTAGTCCAAAAGAAAATCCTTGGTATAAACGGCTCGGTCATCCTTCTAAGCAATTGTGTGCCTCCCAGGTTAAAGAAGATGTATATAAATATTGGGTTCATTCCAACAATGGCAAAGAAGAGACCAAGCTTCCGGAAGCCCATAATATCTATCAGCCAGTAAGAAAAGGCCATTGCCATTAAACAATATCCCCCGCTTACAATCATGAAAGAACTGGTACATAAACGTTTTATAATAGGAATAAACGGATTCAAGCAATATCCGAATATAACACCGGTAAGTCCGACAATTAGCATCACCAGAACCTTTTTTCTTTGAGGCCACTCTTTTAACAGCAATTTACCAACAACCACACCCCATATTGTATGAGCAGTTGTTGGAATGGCATTAAATGAAACCCAGTGGCCAGGACTTAAATATCCTGTTGTAGTAAGGTCAAACCAGGATCCAAAATTATGATCAGGTGTAAATGGATGATTAAAACCGTTAACAGACCATAGACGATAAATCAGATCCGACAGAATGATCAGGGCAAAAGAGATCACCAGTTGCCACTTGATATCTTTCTGCATAAGCATATAAGCTATTATATATGTAAATGACAATTGTGCAAGAACGTTCTGGAAGCCGATATAATTCAATTCTGATCCTAACATAAAGCCCAATACAAGTAACCAGAAGGAACGGATGAGGGCATGATAAAACGCCTTTCTTCCTGTATCGCCCCTTGCTAGACGTTTAGCGAGGGAGAATGGCATAGCTACACCCACAATGAACATAAAGAAAGGTTGGATTAGATCCCAGGCATAAAGTCCATTCCATTCAGCATGTTCTAATTGCTTATTTATTAAAATGATAATAGCCCCCGCTTTACCTTGTTCTACCATCCCGTTAAATAGTGATGCTATTCCTGTTACGAGAATGAACATGGTAAAGCCGCGAAAAAAATCAATCGAAAGAATTCGCTCATGTACCTTATTTGGTTGAGTTGGTTTGTTGATATTTTCCATATTAATCCATCTAGTTACGCATCAACTGTAATCCTCTGCTGATCAGATTTCTGACTGATTGCACATTCATATCCATTATCTGTGCTATAGTTTCAATTTCCATCTCTTCAAAATAACGCAGATAAATTGCATGCCTCTGACGGGGAGTCAGCTGGTTTAACAACCCGATGATCTTATCGTGTGTTTCTTTTTCAACTTGTTTCGAAATCATGAAATCCTCAGCAGTGTATTCAACAATAAACAACTCCTCAATATCATGATCGATGGGAAGAGTTTGTCTCTTTAACTCAAGGATATCAATGATGTGATGCCTTAACGATTTGAATAGATATGGGTATATGTCCACTACCGGTTTCAGGTTGTTGCGGTTTTTCCAGAGCTTGAGGAATAAATTCTGAATACAATCGTTAGTCAGTTCCTGATCGCGGGTAAGCTTCATACCATACCGATACAGATTGTCATGGCAGGCAAGAAATATTTCTGAGAATGCATGCTTATCGCCTTGAAGAAATAATGACCACCAATGAGATTGATTCATTTAGCAAAAACCGGTTAGCCAGATTTAGGAATTCAGGGTTATAGTTAATCTTCAGTACAAACAAATTTAATAAGAAATTTACTTAAACCGCAGCCACATTAAGATTTTGTTTGATGTAACCGAATTATACAGAATCGTGTTTGCTGGAATTTCTTTGTAACATCGATTTGAAGATTAACCGAAGCTTTGTTTGCAACAGCTGAGAATTGGATCGCTGATAGAAATAAATATGAATTACAGGAAATATCAGGAATAGCAAAATTTTTTTAATGATTTTTATTTAATAATAACTAGTTAATAACGTTTAAGTTATTTTCTGATTTAACTATCCGTTGTCCCGTCGAAAGTAAATATGTTCCGAGAATTGCCATAACAATGCCTATAAATGAGATCAGATTAATGCGCTCCTTAAGGAAAACAAGAGCCAGAGATACAGTAAAAACCTGTTGTAGTGTAGCTGCAACAGTACTAACCTTTGAGGCCTTTCCACCTGCACGGTAAGCTGAAAAAACAGCCAGCACCCCCAAGCCATCTAAAAATCCTGCCGCTGATCCGAACCAAAAGCTCTTTTGTTGAAAATGAAAATCGACCAATCCGAAAGCTATAAAGCTGATAGAAACCATAAGAGAAGATATTATGAAACTAATATACGACCACGATGCGGTCAGATTACCGGCAATTACTTTCTGGGAAGCGCTGTACAATCCAAATAATATCAGTGATGTAAATGCAAATATCAGCCAGCTCTTTGGTCCCACATTTTTAAAAAAATGCAAAGGATCCCTTAAAATTTCCGATTGACCCGACATAATAATTATTGCAGGCACCACAATGAAAATCCCCAATGCGTTTAACGGGGTCAGCTTCTCTTTAAAAACAGCAAGAGCCACTAAAATGGTTACTATGGGGTAAAGATTAGTAAAGGGGATAACAATAGCGGCCTGTCCTCCCATTTTAAATGACTGGTAAACAGATACATTACCCAGTACTACAATGATGCCTGCTCCCACTCCAAATATAATTCCCTTTATATTAGCTTCCGTTATTTTACAGTGCCTGATGACAAGAGGCAATGTTAACAGAGCTCCCGAAGTGAACATGAAATGTGTTGCAAATGGCCCTGTATCACCAGATATAAACTTGGTCAATATTCCCCAAACTCCCCAGGTAAGAGCAGCCAGAATTGAATATACCAGCCAGAGCCATTTTTTTCTATACTCACTCATCATATGGTAACGGAGCATATAATAAATCTCTCATGTTGTATCCTTTTTCAAATAGGTTAACTTAATCAAGCGCAACTAATCTTCTGATCTTTTCCATTATTGAAGTTTTTGAAGGATGCTCCTTAAGATTAACTCATATGCATCTGACTGACGCATGAATCCAAGGTCTGTGGGATGAGTCCCATCGACTGTACCCTCACCATCCGAGCCGAGTTCACCTTCTGCTATCTGATAATACAGATTCCTGAATCCGTTATTCAACAGGTTTTCATAAGCGATTCTGAGAGCTTTCCGGCTATCAGTACCCCGCAGACTTCTTGTTTTAACGAGAAATCCATCATCGTATGTTATACCTTCTGCCAGAACAATAGGCGTTTTAGGATGAGCTTCTCTAAGAATCCGGATAAAAGGCTCAACCCGCAGTGCTACTTCACCGGCTTCAAGATTCGGCAGACAATCAATAAAATAGATTTCAGGGTCGAGTTCCGAAATCAAACTGGCGACCTCAGGTTCCATTTTACCACTCCCGGAAAATCCGAGATTTATAATATCACGGTTCAACCTTCTTCCTAAAATAGCTGTTGTGCACATGCCTGGACGAGAAGCACATCCTCCCTGAGTAATGGAAGTGCCATAAAATACGATCGGTTTTCCATTTATCCGGGGTGCCTTTTCTATTTTATTCCCCTTTGGTATTCCAATTTCCAGATAATTGATCCCATTATATAATGGCAGATAAAGAAGATATTCCCGTTTTCCCGATGGTATTCCCTCGACCAGNNGATTCCTCGTTTTCAGTTTTTCTGGGTTTCCCTACTCCAAGCCAGCGCCACGAATTATCATCTGCTCTAACATATAAATCCAGTCCGCTGACACCTGTAGGAGCAAAATGAGGCATACCAAGTGATTCTGAGGAGAGTCCCCACTTAGCTTTTATAACAGGAGCATCTGTAAAAAAATGCACATACATTCCGGCCGTTTGTTTGCCGAGGTCCCAGACGGCGGAAGGAACATGTCCCTCTGCGCTGGCAGGCAGCCTGTAATAAAAGGAAGAGTCATTTTTCCACCCTTTTCCTCCGACCCCAAGTTCTTTCGCATCAGTCCATTTAAATAGGCTATCCGGGGAATTGCTCAAAACAGGATATACTTTCAGAAGATTCAATATCAGGGCAATCACGAGAACCCTGATCTGGTTGCTTTTCAGGAATTGTGCTGTTTCAGTCATAATTAAAAGTTTACTCAATATAGTTCGGAACATCATTAATTTGTTGTTTCCAGATATCTTACCGTCGGCTTTCTACCGACTAAATCAGTGAACTCGTCCCTCTCCCCAAGACTGTGTTCCCCATTTTATTAACGGCGGCTGTTTCATAAGCAAGATAATCGATATTCCTAAATTACCTACTTGTCAATGTGATTATCTTAGACCTTCATCCGACGAAGCCGGTGAATTAGTCCTCAACAAATTCTCTTATCCGTATTCAGGACCGCAGATCAGATAATTATTTTCAACTCGTCCAGGATAAGGGTTTTCATGCAGAAACATTCTTGTAAATTGCCGTAGCCGGGTGAAACCGATACTCTCCAGCCATTTAATCAGCTCCGCCTTATCATCAGGAACATCCACAACGATCTTTTCTCCGGATAATTTTGCTAAGACAAACGCGATCACTTTTTTTGCTTCCGCAGGTCCAGGGGCAACAACCGGGCCGATCTGAAAGAAATTTCGTCCTTTTCTTCCCAGTGAGAAGGCATTTATTCTGCCCTCATATCTTAAGCAGAAGGCTTTATCAGGACTATCCTTATAAAGGGAACTGAGAAGATAAGATCTTTCACCTCCAAATACAGTAAAATCCAGTAAAGAAATCTCAGCAATATCAGATGGTTGTATAGATTCAGGTTTTATCTTACCTTCTACCGAACCGTAGTTTAATTCTGATGATTTTACCATCCTGTGAATCACATATTCATTGTTGAATCCAATCTTTTCATAAACTGGTTGTCCGGCAGGGGTTGCGTCAAGTTTAACCGATTTGCACGATTCCAGCAGATTGAGTAAAGATGCTACAAGCAATTTGGCAATACCTTTTCCCCTGTAATCTTTGTCAACAAGGACCATTCCGAGCCAGGCAACTAAATTTGAGTAATTCATTGCTGTTGCGCTTCCGACTATCCGGTTGTCACTTTCAGCCACAAGGCAATGGTTTTGCGGACCATTTAATAACCTGGTCCAGTCCTTATCAGTCTGGTTCCAATGTTCTGCGTCTGAGAGCAAGAGACATTTTGCTATGTCATAAGAATGCATTTGTCTTATTGCGATGGTCATATAAGTGACTGGTGTTAACGTGCACAAGTTAATTAAACGCCATGGATTTTTAAAATTTTCGGCAAACTATTAACCAGTTAATATATAGATAATTAAAAATCCAAGAAAAGACAGTTTCAATATAATGAACCTAAAATTGTTTACGTTCACATAAATATATATTTTTGCACTTATTCCAATATTTATGATTTCAAAAATCAGATTGATTGATATTGCTAAAAAAGCAAATGTCTCACTGGGTACAGTAGATCGTGTAGTTAATAACAGGGGGAATGTCGCCCCGGAAACCGAAAGGAATATCCGACAGATTTTGAATGAATTTGACTATCAAACAAATCTGATAGCAAGTTCTCTCTCTTCCAAAAGAAGACCTGTATTCACCGTTCTAGTTCCTAAACCGCAGGGTGAGGACTACTGGTATAAGATCCTTTCCGGTATTGAAAAGACTGAAAAGGCCATATTGCAGTTTGGGGT
>PMIL01000233.1 GCA_003157075.1 Bacteroidales bacterium
CTCGGGATGACAATGCCGTTGAGGAGATATGGGGTGAAGAAGTGGCGATTCGCAACATCAATTTTACAAAAATGACTCGTCCTAGGAAAAGTTTACAGATTAATAAATAAATACTGATATCAATTTACATTTATTAGTTAATCCTGATATTGGTTTACAATAGTAGGATTTTTTTTATAATAATTCTTCCATAATCTTTTCGTTTGGATCTTTTGATCATGAACCTGAGATGGATATAGATTTCCAATACTCATATGGGGCCTGTCTTCATTATAAAGACATACAGCTCTTGCTAATACTTTTCTTGCCTGTACCAGTGAGGTTATTTGGTTATCATTCAAATATTCATCCTTTAGTATCCCATTTAATCTTTCAGCTAAAGCATTCTCCAACGGATCTCCGTTTTCTGTCATGCTAATTCTGATGTCATTATCCGTCAATAATTTTACGTATTCAAAGGAACAATACTGAAGCCCTCGGTCAGAATGATGGAAGAGCTGAAAATGACCGTCTGGCTCCATAAATAAGCCAGAAAGGGCCATTTTCAAAGACTGTATGCTCTCAATGGCTTCCATGCTCTCGGCTACATTATAGCCTACAATTTTATGAGAATAAGCATCGGTAATGAAGCTTATATATAGATGACCTCCATTGATTTTCCAATATGTGATATCACTCACCCAAAGCTGGTTTGGTCCTGTTGGAACAAAGCCTCTTATTAGATTTGGGTACCTGCGGAGCCAGTGAGAAGATTGTGTTGTTCGTATGCGTCTTGTTCTCTTTCTTACAAGCAAATGATACGATGATAATAAATCAAACAAAGCATCCCTCCCCATCTTTATTTGATGTTCTAACATGAATGGATGAAGTTTTTCATAAATCTTTCGAGTTCCCATTCTTTTATGAGCTTTACGGATCTTCAGAACTTCTTTCAGTAAAATATCTTCTTCAATACTTAGTTTGGATCCTCTCCATTCGTTTTGATAATATGCCTGCCTGGTAATACCAAACCAACCACATAATTTGGCTAATTTTATGCGTGGAAAATTACTTTTCATTTCTTCAATGGCTTGGTATTGAGCTTTTTTCTGATTGAAATTTTAAGCTCCTTTTCAGCTATATCAACCATTGTAGAGAAGGCAAGAGCTTTCATCTCGGCATCTTTTACCTGTTCTTCTAATTCAGAAATTCTTGTCTTCAATTGAAAGATTTCAACCGGTTCTTCGGGCACCTTGAGAGTGGATTTCTTTTTCGTCATCAAGCTATTATTTTCATCAAAAGTAAATCTTCTGCCTTTAATATAACCTAACTGACGCATCCATTTTAACAGATTGCCATGCTCTTCGACATGTCCTGTATATCTCTCCCAAATTTCACGTTTTGAACATCGTGATTTTAAGAACTCCCTTATTATCTGATGACGCTCATGTGTTGTGAATGAATCCTTACTTCTAAAACCTGGAATAACTTTAATTCTTTTGTCCATTTTACACTTTTTTGTGTAAACCTATTTTAGGACAAGACATTGTATATATCAGCAATACATTTGCAAATCGCCACTTCTGCCCCCTTTTATATCCCAAAATTAACCGTCATCCCGAGCGGAGCGAGGGATCTCCTTCTCATATTTACCGAGGTTCTAAAGAAGGTGACAGAAAGACACCAAAACACAACGTTTCACGTCGATTTTATAAGATGAAATTCATCTAATTATTTTAACATTGTAAAAAACACATTTTTTTCGGACCTTTGCGGCCGGATTAACTAAGGCAAAATAATTGAATATGAGAAAATGGCGCGTAGAAGATTCAGCTGAACTTTATAACATTAACGGATGGGGCGTTGATTACTTTTCTATAAATGAGAAGGGAAACGTTATTGTCACACCTCAGAGAAACGGGATGTCAGTCGATCTGAAAGATCTTCTTGATGAGCTTATTTTATCAGACGTATCTTTACCTGTTCTGGTAAGATTTCCTGATATCCTCGATGATCGAATCATAAGCATATCGAAATGTTTTAAATCAGCGTCTGAAGAATATGGCTACAAAGCCCAGAACTTCCTTATCTATCCCATTAAGGTGAATCAGATGAGGCCGGTTGTTGAAGAGATAGTCAGCCATGGGAAAAAGTTCAATATTGGTCTTGAGGCAGGTTCAAAACCTGAACTTCATGCTGTGATCGCTATAAATACTGACCCTGAATCTTTGATAATCTGTAACGGCTATAAAGACGAAGATTATATTGAGCTGGCACTTCTTGCACAGAAAATGGGGAAAAGAATTTTCCTGGTCGTGGAAAAACTTAATGAACTTAAGCTTATTACTTCTATTGCAAAACGGCTTAAAATAAAGCCGAACCTTGGTATCAGGATTAAGCTTGCCAGCGTTGGCAGCGGAAAGTGGGAAGATTCAGGAGGAGATATAAGTAAATTCGGACTTACATCAAGCGAATTATTGGAGGCACTGGATTATATTGAGAAAAATAAGATGAGAGATTGTCTCAAGCTGATACATTTTCACATTGGCAGCCAGGTTACAAAGATCCGCAGGATAAAGATCGCTCTCAGGGAAGCATCTCAGTTTTATATTCAGCTGCGGAATCTGGGTTTTAATGTGGAATTCGTGGATATTGGAGGCGGACTGGGTGTTGACTACGATGGTACCGGTTCTTCAAACAGCGAAAGCAGTGTTAATTATACTATTCAGGAGTATGTGAATGACTCTATAAGCACATTTGTCGACGCAAGCAATAAAAGCAATGTTCCTCATCCTAATATTATTACTGAATCAGGCCGGTCGCTGACCGCTCACCATTCTGTGCTGATCTTTGAGGTTCTTGAAACAACAACACTTCCTTCATGGGATACTGAAGATCTTTTAAATGAGAATGACCATGAACTGGTAAAGGAACTTTTCCTTCTTTGGGATAATTTTAACCAGTCGAGGATGCTCGAGACCTGGCATGATGCACAGCAGATCAGAGAAGAAGCGCTCGACAGGTTCAGTTTTGGACTTATTGATCTGAAAACCAGGGCACAGATTGAAAGATTATTCTGGTCCATAGCAAGGAAGGTTTACCAGATGGCTAATGTTACAAAACATGTCCCTGAAGAACTTAGACAGATCTCCAGGATACTGTCTGACAAATATTTCTGTAATTTTTCTCTTTTCCAGTCTCTTCCTGATGCCTGGGCTATTGACCAGATATTTCCTATTATGCCTATTCACAGGCTCAATGAGGAACCTCTCCGCAATGCCACCATACAGGATATGACCTGCGATTCTGACGGGAAAATAGATAATTTTATTTCAACCCGTAATTCGTCACATCATCTGCCTGTCCATTCACTGCGAGGAAAAGAACCATACTACCTTGGTGTTTTCCTTGTTGGTGCCTATCAGGAGATTCTTGGCGACCTTCATAACCTTTTTGGTGATACAAATGCTGTTCATGTATCAGTTGACGCTGATGGTTATAAGATAGATCAGGTGATTGATGGAGAGACTGTTGCAGAGGTTCTCGATTACGTTCAGTATAATTCGAAGAAGATGGTACGTACAGTTGAATCCTGGGTAACTACCTCTGTGAAAGCAGGTATTATCACTCTTGAGGAAGGTAAAGAATTCCTTTCTAATTACCGGTCGGGCTTATATGGGTATACTTATCTTGAATAAGGGTAACTTATTTTCTGTCAATCTATAGGGATTTTAAGATATTTTTCCTAATTTGGATTCTTAATTCTCTTTATCTGATCGTTAATTAATAACCTATTAATTCTTTCTACTATGGCTGACAGTACCTTTGATCTCAACTCATTTATACAGGAATCCAAAGATGTCCTGTTAAATCCTAAATCTTACTTCTCGACAATGAAGACATCGGGAGGTATGACCGAACCATTAATCAAAGCAGTTATATATGGTGCAATTGCCGGAGCAATAGCATTCATCTGGAGTCTTCTCCGGATAGGTGCAATGACCGGTGGTATGTTTGGAAGTGCAATTGGTGTGATGGTTTTTATCTGGTCAATAGTAGGAGCGATAATCGGCTTGTTTATCGGTGCTGTAATATTGCTCGTGATATCTTCAATATGCAAAGGAAATACCGACTTTGAAGCTAATGTCAGGGTTACAGCTGCTACGATGGTATTGATGCCGATAAACTCATTTTTTGCATTTGCCGGTCACTTTAACATCTATCTGGGCGTCATAGTAAGTATCGCACTTAGCGTATTTGCACTTTGGCTTCTTTATAATGGTCTTGTGGAAGCTCTTAAATCAAATCCTGAAACAACAAAGATTGTAACCTATGTTTTAATTGCAATTTTTGTGGTGTTTATTCTGATTGGATTGGGGGCACGCAGAAGAGCAAGGCAGTTTATGAACGAGTTTAACAATAAAGACGTTAAGGAGATGATGAAAGATATGCCCAAGAATTAGTATTAATTCAATTAATAAACGCCGGGTTCCGAAATATTGTTTTAACGAACCTGGCGTTTTCATTTTAAATAATTGTCTATATTGGAGGTTTTTGAAAGTGAAACTGAAATACTTAAATATGAAACCGTTCCTCCTGATCCTGTGTGTGATTTTTTCCACTGGTATCAATGCCCAGAATGGTAAGATGAGTCTGAGTATCTGGCATAAAGGAGATAGGGCGGAATTATCCGATTTCAGACAAATCAGAAGGACTGGTTTGTCTTATTCCTTGTCTAATGACAACGATAATCTTTATTTGGATCTTATAATTGAAGACAGGAATGATCAGAACACGATATTGAACAATGGACTCATTTTATGGATCAATATGGAGGAAAAGCCTGTACGTAAGATGGGCATAAGGTATCCGATGGGAGCGCAGAATCAGGGTACACATAATAAGAGTTTTCAGGCTGAAAGAGATACTACGCAAAAGGATAAAGCAGGAAACCCTTTGTCAATGGCTAATACAATCGAAATTATTGGTTTTATCGGTGAACATGAGAGACACTTTTCCTCAGACAATGCCGTCAATTTCAGAGGGTGGATTAAATTTGATGCGTCATCAAAACTACATTACCGGATGGTAATGCCAATAGCAAGACTGCCTGTCAGAAACTCAAGAGTGGGAAATGGAGCGATGCCTTTCAGTCTGGGCATTGAATATGGATTTTCATCTGATAATAAAAAATCAGTAGAGAGTGTAAATCATTCTCGATCTTATGATTATCAGTCAGGTGGCACACGCAATGGAACCAATGCAAAATATAGACCCGGAAACTCTAACCGACAGGGTAAAAACGGGAAAATGCCTGTTGAGAATGTGGGAAGAAACCCAAAAAATCAGAATAATGCATCAGGATCCGAATTGCACTGGATTAAAAATATCCGGCTTGCAACTTCAAAGTAGTTTTTATAGTTTTATCTCTTCAACAAATAATATGATCTGGTCTGGTCAGATCTGAAATATTAATGAATGATAGGTTATAAAGTGAAACCCGCATGATTGCTGCAAATCACCAACAAGAATGAATATAGCTCGCTGCCAATCAGATGTGGTTCCCTCAGATAATTAAAAAAATCATATACTGATGAAAAACTGGGTATTCTCCAGAAATATTTTTGTAGTTCTTATATATAGGATTCTACTTATAATGTTTTTATTCTCGCTTTGCAGATTAGGATTCTTTCTGTTTAATTTCAAAATGTTTCCTGATATACCAATAAGCCGGTTTCTGACAATAATGAAGGGCGGTTTGATGTTTGATATTTCTGCCGTTGTTTATATAAATATGATTTTCATTCTTTTACATATCATCCCTCTGGAAATTCGTTACAGTGATATTTATCAGTCAGTTCTGAAGTATCTGTTTTTTATAACGAACGGTATTGCACTGGCCATGAACGGGATGGACTTTGTATATTACAGGTTTGTGGACAAGAGGGCAACTGCCGATGTGTTTCAGACATTCGCTCAGGATGATAATAACACAAAAGTGTTTTTCAGATTCTTAATCGATTACTGGCCGGCCGGTCTGTTCATATTTTTTCTATGGTTTCTGATGTTTTATCTGTATAATAAAGTAAAAAGTGAACGGCCTTTAAAAGTAAATAAACCGGCTTATTATTCAGTTAATATTCTGTTGATCCCCGTGGTAATCGCCCTGGTTATAGGAGCTGCCCGTGGCGGTTATAAGCATTCAACCCGTCCTATTACTATCAGCAATGCCGCCCGTTACGTTGAAAATCCACGGGATGTTGCAATTGTGCTGAATACTCCGTTCAGCATATTCAGAACCTTTGGCAAAAAACCTCTTGCAAAGTATAATTTTTTTGATGGTGAAAAGCTGAAAGAACTTTATAACCCGGTCCACATTCCCCTGAAAACTCAGCCTTTTAAAAATGAAAATGTAGTAATAATTATTCTTGAAAGTTTTGCAAGGGAGTATATAGGGTCGCTCAATCCCGGACTTGAAGGGGGGAAATATGAGGGTTATACTCCATTTATTGACTCACTTATAAGAGTAAGCCTTACCTTTGATGTCTCGATAGCGAACGGGAAGAAATCAATAGATGCAATGCCTTCTGTTCTTGCTTCAGTTCCTTCGCTTGAGACACCATATACTATTTCACATTATGCCAATAATCAGATTAATGGTATAGCCGAATTGCTAAAAAGAAAAGGATATTATTCCGCATATTTCCATGGAGCACCAAACGGATCAATGGGATTTGACTCATTCACAAAAATGGCAGGATTCTCAGATTATATTGGTCTCAATCAGTATCCATACAAAGCTGATTTTGATGGTATCTGGGGTGTATGGGATGAGCCGTTTTTCAAATTCTTTGGAGAAAAGCTCAATTGTTTCCGTCAGCCATTCCTGGCATCGATATTTTCGGTTTCTTCACATCATCCATTTAAGGTTCCTGAGAAATATGCCGGAAGATTTAAAAAAGGTCCAGCTCCGATACTTGAAGTAATAGGATATTCTGATTTTGCTTTGCGTGAGTTATTTAATGAGATTTCCACAAGTCCATGGTTTAAGAATACTCTTTTTGTCATTACGGCTGATCATACAAATGAATCAGTACACAAAGAATTTCAGAATAATTTTGGTTCCTATTGCGTTCCGATAATATTTTTCAAACCAGGAAGCGATCTGAAAGGGTACAAGCAAAGAATAGCTCAGCAAATAGATATTATGCCAACTGTTCTAAACTATCTCAATTATGATGAACCGTACGTTGCATTTGGAAATGATCTCATGGATGACTCCTATGAATCATTTGCATTTAATACAAACGGAAGTACATATAACCTATATATGAAAGATCACATACTGGAAATGATTGACAATAAGCCGATAGGCCTGTATAATTACAAAAATGATATTTTCCTTGGGATCAACCTACTCAATAAAGAGCCAGATATTGAGAAAATGATGGAAGAAAAACTGAAGGCTGTGATCCAGACATACAACAGCAGGTTGATTGATAACAATATGGTCATCAAAAAGCCTGATCAATAAATTACGGATTAATTTAAACTTTTTGTTAGCAATATAATTTTAATAAAAAATCCAACCATGAATTCACGTCGTAAGTTTCTTAAGTTAGCAGGCACAGGAGTTCTTCTCGCAGGAGCTTCTTCTGTGTATGCATTTCCAAAAATAGCGGTCTCCGCAGATAAAGCCGTCAATACCTTTACAATTGGTATGGCCGGTTATACTTTCAAGGAGTTCACCGTTGAGAAGACTATCGAAATGATGAAGAGAATCGGAGTTACAAATCTCTCCCTGAAAGATTTTCATATGCCTATGAATAGTACTCAGGAAGAGATTAACACGGTGCTGAATAAATTCAAGGCTGCCGGAATAAATGTTTATACTGTAGGCGTTGTTTACATGAAAACTAATGAATCGGTTGATCAGGCTTTTGAATATGCCAGGATGGCAGGCGTTAAAATGATTGTAGGCGCCCCCGATTACCAACTTCTTCCTTATGTCGAGAAAAAGATTAAGTCCTATAACTTTAAACTGGCTATTCATAATCACGGTCCCGACAATCCTCTTTATCCCAACGCAAAAGATGTCTGGGATCATATAAAAGATCTCGATCCAAGGATTGGAATTTGCATTGATATCGGACATACGACAAGGGATGGTAAAGATCCTTCCGTTGATATACTTGCCTACCAGTCCAGAATTTACGATATTCATATGAAGGATGTAGATAAGGCTTCAAAAGAAGGAATTACCGTTGAAATGGGTCGTGGAATAATCGACATTCCAAAATTTGTCGACACACTTCGTAAAATTAAATACGCAGGTTCATGCAGTCTCGAATTTGAAAAAGACATGAAGGATCCGCTCCCGGGAATAGCAGAGTCGATCGGTTATTTCAAGGGAGTTACGGCTTGCAGATAGGGCACGGAGCACAGGGCACAGATCAGAGAGCACAAATTTATTAGGGCTCGCCATGGCGTGCCCTAACATTTATAACTAATTAGATCATAGGGTCAAGCCATGGCATGACCGTGTCTATTAATTTAATATTTTTTAAGTAAAGTAAGCATCTTGCTATCAAGTTTGTGACCATACCAGTCTGTGTATTTCACATCAGCGCGACCTGAATCCAGGACTCCAAAATCACCCCTGAAATTCCAGAGAGCATAGCCGATTCCACTTTTTGTGAGGATGTCAATAACGTCACCAAACCAGGCCAGGAATACTTCATGTGGTGTATTTCTCCAGCATCCGCATTCACCGCAATGAACGCCAACTCCTTTTCCTACGAGTTCAGCCCATGGTTTGTAAAACTCCTCCAGTTGTTCTCTTCCATATTTCTTCCCTTCCATTGTTCCCGGCCATACAGGAGTTGGTGCCTTGGAAGGATCTTTCCATACCCATGGAGCCTGATAATGAGAAATATAGTGTGGCCAGTACCCCCTGCAGCTTTGTGCTATTTTAAGATCAATCAATTCGGGAGTAACATTGCTGCCTCCTCCATTGCCGTCTGCAATTATCAGCCTGTTGGGACTTGCCGCTCTTATTGCTTTTGAAGCTCCTTCTGCAACTTTATGATAGATTGCCCCCGGTACAAGCTCTTTTTTGGCGAATTGGTCATTCATGTCGTCAATATAGGCAGGTTCATTAAGAAGGTCAAAACTTAATTTCTCTAGAGGGATGCTTTTATATCGCTCCGCCCACATTCCCCAATGAAAATTAAAGGCATCCTGTGCAGATTTATCTTTCCAGAGATTGAATGGTTCATGAAAACCTGCATTTATGCAATATCCTGGTCCCCTGTGAAGGTTCAGGCTTACATGTAATCCATGTTTCTGAGCCATAAATACCAGCTTGTCAATCTGATCGACGACTTTATTATTTATCTTATATACATCATCAATTACAATATCTTTTGACCGGTCAAACGAAAGATAACTGGGGTAAGCCATTGGTATTCTTACAAAATCAAAACCCCAGTCTGACATCCATTTAAAATCATCCTCAGTTGTACGGCTTTCATTATCATTTTCAGACATAGAAGGAGAGAAATAATCAAGCAGGTTAAATCCTTTCCATCTGGGCAATATGTTTTTTGGTGGGGTTACATTCATTGAGAAAGCACTTTTTGCACCTAAAGTTAGAGCTGTAGCTGCTAATGCAGTGTTTCTTATAAAAAGACGGCGGTTAATTTTAATTTTATTCATGGTATGCTAGGTTTTATGAGAGTAAATTTATGTTATTAATTTGATAATTGATTGACTTGTCATTAATATGAATTAATATTTCTTACTACATGTAATCACAGTATATGTCTTTTATCATAACATGTCATCCTGATCAGTTTTTTGCACATTTTAGAGTAATAAAGCAATAAAGCTATATCAGAGCCACTTTCATAAGGGGTTGAATAAGAATGGGTAACGACCAACCAAAGACCTTTTCTTATTTAAATATGAGGATACTGTCTTCTTCCCTCTGCTTTATTCGTATCTTTGCATCATGAAAAATGAAATAGAAATTCCAATTCAAAAAGAAGAAGATTTTGTTGCTGCAAATCTTCGCAGAGACAAGTATTCACAAACCAGGGACTTACAGGCAATGGAATATAACACAGCCATTGCCTCCAGACTTCTCGCAAAGGACAAATTTCAGGTGAAATGCGAAAAATGCGGCAAAGAATTCACAGTTGATGCAATTTCAAAGGACCTCACTAAGTGCCCTGAGTGCAGGTAAACTAATAAACCTGAATAATTTTTTATTGGATTAATATTCTTTCAGTTCATTAATAAATGGATGTTGTAAACCCTTTCGGCAACATATCATTCATGCATAAATTATAACAATTCGCGACTATAAGTAAGACTTTTATGATGCGGAATTAAATCTTTGAAAAGCTTCCGACAGGGTAAATGCGTAGCTTTGATTAGTGAATAAATGTGTTTAAACAAAGTAGGCTGCAAAGCTGTTGTTTAAAATCAATTAGTATGTTGTATATAAAGCAGATTCATAAAGCAGAGTGAATTTCGGGTTAGATTTGAATTGATTTATTTGGATGTTTTTCATAACTTTAATAAAATTATTGCTATGAAAGGGCTTGTGTTATTTCTTGCTGTATTTAGTCTTTGTCTCACGACAACAGGTCAGGAGCCTGAGA
>PMIL01000011.1 GCA_003157075.1 Bacteroidales bacterium
GAAAAAAAGCTTTAACGCCCTGTCAAAAGAAGGACCTGGTGAAAGAGATAAAAGAGGAAGAAGGTATTTCCGTTGCCAGGGCGTGTAAGTTAATAATGTTGGTAAGGAGTATGTACTATTATGAGTCAGTAAAAGATGATTCAGAAGTAGAAGCAAAGCTCAATTGGTATGGAGAGAAGCTTCCCGCCAGAGGCTTTCCGGAGTATTTTAAACGGATCAGGGGCGAGGGACTTATCTGGAACCACAAAAGAGTAAGGCGAATTTATATAAGCCTTGGAATGACGCACAGGAGAAAGATAAAAAGAAGGATACCAAATCCAGAGAAGAAGACTCTCTTACAACCAACCAGACCGAACCTGACTTGGAGTATTGACTTTATGGAAGATAGACTTGAGAATGGAAGGAAGTTCAGAACGTTTAACATACTTGATGATTATAATCGTGAAGCACTGGCCATTGAGGTTGACTATTCATTTCCTTCATTAAAAGTTATCGAACGTGTAAAACGAGGAATTGAATGGAGAGGCAAACCAGAGGAGATCCGCAGCGATAATGGGACTGAGTTTATCGCAAAAGTTTTTGGTGCCTTTTGCTCAACCTCAGGGATCAATCACATACGAATACAGAAAGGAAAGCCCATGCAAAATGCTTTTATTGAACGATTTAATAGAACATACCGAGAAGATGCGCTTGATATGCACATATTTGAGAATGTAAATCAGGTCAAAGAAAAAACTGAAGAATTTTTAATGGATTATAACAACTACCATCCACATGATAGTTTAAGCGATTTGAGTCCAGTGCAATTTTTGAAAACAAAATATCAGAAAAAAATGTCCACTTTTACTCTGTAGGAGAAAGAGGGTACTTACAGTCCGGATTGTGAAGCAGAAGGGTTAATTAGTGGATGGCAGGAGACGGAATGGGATAACAGATAATTAAGAAGGCACAATATTTATCTACTACATTTTTTACTACAAATAAAAAGACCCTTCTAAAGTGTTGATTTAGAAGGGTCAAATTTGATTATCTGTCGGGGTGATCTGACTCGANNGCTAGCCAACTGCGCCACACCCCGCTTTGACCTCCGTAGCTTTAGCGAAGGAGGTATTTAAACATTTGTAAAAATACTCAACTAATCGGAAAATCCAAATTGATAATTATGCTCTGTGACAATTATTGTAAAGCATTCTTAGCTTTTTTTGTATTTTTGTGTTTCATTTAAGAACAGGAAATTTATGGATATGTTTAAACCGCTCGATCTCAGTAAAGAGGACCAGAAGGCTACAAATATTGAAAATATCAAAAATATCGAAAAGGTCAGATGTCTGATAATAGGTTCAGGACCTGCTGGATATACTGCGGCCATATATGCTTCAAGGGCCAACCTGAAACCGGTTCTTTATACCGGGCTCCAGATGGGCGGCCAGCTGACTACAACAACAGATGTCGATAACTATCCGGGTTATCCCGATGGGGTAACAGGACCACAAATGATGGAAGATTTTAAAAAACAAGCTGAGAGATTCGGAGCCGACGTACGATTTGGTATTGCTACAGCTGTCGATTTCTCAGGAAAAAAACATAAAGTCACTTTTGACGATGATAAGATGATTGAGGCCGACGCTGTGATAATTGCCACCGGTGCCACTGCCAAATACCTCGGACTGGAATCTGAGATAAAGTATGCCGGAATGGGAGTTTCAGCCTGTGCTACCTGCGACGGTTTCTTTTATAAGGGAAAAGATGTCGCAGTTGTAGGAGGAGGGGATACCGCCGCAGAAGAAGCAACCTATCTTGCCGGTTTGTGCCGCAAAGTATATCTTATTGTTCGAAGGGATGTCATGAGAGCATCAAAAGTAATGCAGGAAAAGGTATTAAGATCCGCAAACATTGAGATCCTCTGGGAGCATCAGCCAATTACTCTTTTTGGCGAGAATGGCGTAGAAGGAGTGACTCTCGTCAGGAAAAAAGGCGCTCCCGAAGAAGAAATAGTGAATATTAAAATTGATGGTTTTTTCCTGGCTATTGGACACAATCCGAATTCTGAGATTTTTAAAAAGTATCTTACCACAGATCAGGTAGGATATATTACAACTAAGCCCGGAACCTCAAAAACAAATGTTTGCGGAGTGTTTGCTGCGGGTGATGTTCAGGATCCTCATTACCGTCAGGCTGTGACAGCAGCAGGATCAGGGTGCATGGCTGCTATGGATGCAGAGCGCTATTTGTCCGAATTAAAATGATTTATATTGATACTCAATAGGACATGCCATGGCATATCCCTTTTGTCTTTTTCCTTTTGTCTTTTGTCTTTATTTCGCCCAAATGAAAACTTTTAAAAAATCATTCAAAATCAATGCNNGGCAGGAATATTGAATTTGTCCAGGATAAAAAAGTAGTACAGGAGTGGTATTTCGGTGATCAGACTGAAAGATCCATTGTCACAATTACAATTTTACCCGACAGGGAAAACTCGCTTATAACTGTTGAACATACAAATATTCCTGATGAGGAATTCAGCGTTATAGCTGAAGGTTGGCGTGAGTACTATTTTGACGCAATATCAAATTTCTTCAACCCTAATTTTTAAGAGAATCAGTTTCAACGGACGTGGGATTTTTCTGTGAAAACATTGAATAAATATCTTCTGAACAGGCAAGAATCAGATTTCCTATACCTTTGAAAGACAATGTTTTTGCATCATTCTGAATTCTTTTATTCCATTGCGGAATCCAGGACAGAATATGATGGTTTATAAAACGGCGTATTTCTTTCCTCATCTCCCCGCGGCAGGCTTCATCATCCATCACAAGATATTTATCAACAAGCAGAGTAAGGAACAATAGCTCTATACCCAGGTGATCATCACTGATCCTTCCTTTAAATTTTGATGTCCAGCCATAAGAATTATAAAATTCTGTGACATTTAAGGAATTATAACCTGACTCATCCTGTACTTCCTTGCTATAGTATGACTCATAAGCCGGAGCAAGTGCCGGTAACGGGCCTGCAAATAGTCTTAAGTAGTCTTCGTGCAACATTTTCCCGAATGTTGACTTATCTGAGAATGATTCTCTTAGTTGTGAGGCTGCCTTAACAAAATTAGGGTTGGAACTTGAAACCGGAAGATTTTTAAGAATACCTCTTTCCCAGAAATCTACAATACATTCTTCAGAAGGTTCGTGCATAATCATACTTCCGGCAAAATAGAACAGCATGTTATATCCTTTTAAAATATTATGATTACGATTCTTGTTATCCATTACTTAAAAATAATGTTTTTTCAATCAAAACTAAATTTCATGGAAATCCGGGTAGTGTTTGGCAGTTTGATTACTATAACCTTGATTGACCCTGTTTTGTTCGAAAAAATGTAAAATAAAAGCTGCTCTTTAAGGAACAGCTCTATCTCTTTAGATAATTGTTATTTATTGGTAATGTATGATTGGCTGTATGGATTTCCATTCAGTTTT
>PMIL01000289.1 GCA_003157075.1 Bacteroidales bacterium
ATCTTCTCCTGAAGAGATGTACTCAGCTATTGATGAAGTTATAAAGTTTACAGGAACAGATTCGGAGAAAGTGATATTAATACTTCAGGAGGTACAGAAAAGACTTAACTGGCTGCCATCTGATGCTCTGAAATATATTTGTAAGATAACGGATATTACACCTGGCCAGATTTCGGGTGTGTCTACTTTCTATACTCAGTTCAGACATCTTCCCGTTGGAAAACACACTATTAAAATCTGTGCCGGAACCGCCTGTCATGTCAAAGGCAGTCCATTGATATCCGACGCATTTAAAAGATCATTGAAAATAGATAATACAAGGAATGCATCGCCCGATAACCTGTTCTCAATCGAAGAAGTTGCCTGTCTTGGTTGCTGTACCCTTGCTCCTGTTGTTCAGATTGACAACAAAACCTATGGTCATGTAAAACCTACCCAGGTTGACGAGATCATAAACGATTTTAAGATTAATGGTCAGAAAGATAAGACAGTTTCCAAAACAGACACGGATACAAATGTCGATGCTGAAGTCAGAATCGGAATTGGTTCATGCTGTGTCGCAGGTGGAAGCAAAGAGATTCTCTCCGAAATTTTTGCTGTAAAAGAAAGGTACAATCTCAATATACGGTTGAAACAGGTTGGGTGTGTAGGGGTTTGTAACCAGACACCCTTGATGGAAATCGTCACAAAACAAAACGAACACTCAAGATATACAAAGGTAACAACCTCGCAGGTAGAAGAGATCCTTTTGAAACACGTCCGTCCTGGGAGGTTTAACAACCGGATAAAATCTAAAATTAATGATCTCGTCGACACATTTCTTTCGGACGACAAGTTAACCGCACAGCTTAATCTTCCTGTCGGGATACGGGAGAAATATCTTATTAACTTTCTTGACAAACAAATCCATATTGCGACCGAGAACAGTGGTGTCCTTTCTCCTGAATCCTTTTTTGAGTATAAAGAAAAAGGCGGATTTAAGGCATTGGAGAAATGTCTTCATGAGCAAGATAAACAATCAATTATAAAAGCTATTGCAGACAGCGGACTGAGGGGGCGTGGTGGTGCTGGCTTTAGTACAGGAAGAAAATGGTTAATTTCCAGTAATACCCCCGGTGAACTTAAATATGTTGTCTGTAATGGTGATGAAGGTGATCCTGGTGCATTTATGGACAGAATGCTTCTTGAATCTTTCCCCTTCAGGGTTATCGAGGGGATGATCATTGCAGGTTTTGCAACAGGAGCCAGGGAAGGTGTTTTTTATATAAGGGCTGAATATCCCCTCGCTGTGACCAGAATAAGGATAGCACTTAAATTGTGTTATGAAAATGGAATATTGGGGTCCGGTATATGCGATAGTTCATTTGACTTCGATATAAATGTATTTGAAGGTGCAGGCGCATTTGTTTGCGGAGAGGAAACTGCTCTCATAGCATCACTTGAAGGAAAGAGAGGTACTCCTCATCTGAGGCCGCCATATCCTGCAGTTAAAGGATACCTGGGAAAACCAACGCTTGTTAATAATGTTGAAACTCTCTCTCTTGTACCCTGGATAATTAATAATGGAGCAGCAGCATTTGCATCAGTTGGCACCGAAAAGAGCAAAGGAACTAAGGTGTTTGCTCTTGCAGGCAAAATATCCAAAGGCGGTCTTATTGAAGTTCCTATGGGAACGACAATACGTGAAATAGTCGAAAATATTGGTGATGGTGTAGCTGATGGGAATAGTTTCAAAGCAGTTCAGATTGGCGGTCCGTCAGGCGGTTGTATTCCTGCAGGTAAAGCTGATACTGCTATTGACTATGAGGAACTTACAAAAATGGGTGCAATGATGGGTTCTGGAGGTATGGTGGTGCTCGACAATACCGACTGTATGGTGGATATGGCGAAATATTTTCTTACATTCACTCACAAACAATCGTGCGGTAAATGTACCTTCTGCAGAATAGGGACAAAACAAATGCTCAATATTCTTACCGCTTTATCTGAAGGAAAAGCTACACTTGAGGATATAGCTGCCCTTGAAGAACTTAGTAAATCTGTAAAGGAAGGTAGTCTATGCGGACTAGGTAAGACATCTCCGAATCCTGTTCTGACCGGTTTGAAATATTTCAGAGAGGAGTATGAAGAACATACAAAGGGTATCTGCAGGGCCAATAAATGCCAGGCATTAATTAAGTATAGCATAAATGACAAATGTACAGGATGTACTATCTGTTCACAGGAATGTCCGGTAAAAGCAATTCCTTTTAAACCTTATCAAAAACATGAGATAAACCAGTTAATTTGCACTAAATGTGATAATTGCAGAATTATTTGTCCTGAAAAAGCAATTGAAATCATCAACATAAATGGTTAAGCTGAAGATCAATAATATTGAATATGAAGTTGCAGATGGCCTGACTATTCTGGAGTTTGCAAAAACATGCGGGATATATATTCCAACCTTATGCCATAAGGAAGAGTTGCCACATTATTCGTCCTGTATGGTATGTATGGTGAAAGATAAGAGAACAGGCAACTATTTGCCATCATGTACTGCCTTAATCCAGGATGGCATGGAAATAGATACAGAATCTGAAGAGGTTGTTTCACTAAGAAAGAAAGCTGTTGAAATGCTTCTTTCTGAACATCGTGCTGAATGTGAGGCACCATGCCATGTCGTTTGCCCTGCTGGTTATGATGTTCCAAAAATGAACAGACTGATTAGCGCCGGCGATTTTAAGGGCGCAGTTAATTTATCTGCCTGGCAGACTGAAGATGCTGTACTGAAATGCACTGAATGTGCTGCATACTGTGAGAATGCCTGCCGAAGGAAGAAAATAGATCTGCCGGTATCGATAAGAAATTTGCAGATTTTTATTTATCAGCAGACAAATCAGGAAAATCGTATTACTGAAAAAACAGTCGCTTCAGAAAATCCGGCTAAGAGGTTCACATCTAGGATTGGAAAACTTGAGCCGGAAGAATTAACTGAATGGCTAAAAGAATGTAGTAATGGAGAAAAACGATCGAGGGAAACAGTCAAGTCGGATTCAGCTGTAACGGAATCAGGAAGCTGTATGCATTGCGATTGCAGATCAGCTGATAATTGCAGATTGAGGGACATAGCGAATGAGTTTTCAGTTAAAGATCCGAGAGGTAAGATCTTAAATTCTCCCGCTCAAAAGAAAATTAATGTAAATACCGGATTGGTTTTTGAAAATGCCAAATGTATTAAATGCGGGCTCTGTGTAAGGCTTTGTGAACAATTGAAGGAAGAGCCGGCACTATGTTTTATCAACAGGGGATTCGTGAGTATAATATCGGAACCTCTGACCGAAGATTTTAACAATGTGATTAAAACAAGAAGCAAAGAGGTGGTGGATATTTGCCCAACGGGAGCGTTGAGCCTGAAGAACTCCCCAAGCTCCCTAAATGGGGGCTAATAGCAAAGACCTCGCCAACCCCCAAGGGGTGGCTAAGAACATCTCTAAGGTTAGTAAAGTCCCCCTTTAGGGGGATTTAGGGGGTTGATGAACGGGGGATGAATTTATGATTGAATATTTAAGGATTTAATTTTTATAAATGCGATATTTTCTTACAGTTACTCTTTTCCTTTTCTTCATTTTAAAATCTGAAGCTCAGACCGGAAGTGACGACTGGCCATTATTCAGAGGCAAATCGGACCTGTCCGGCAGGACGAATATCGCTCTTCCTGTAACACCAGTTCTATTATGGAGTGTTAAAACCGGTGCAAGTACAAAATCATCACCGGTAATAAGCGAAGGCATTATATATTTCGGAAATGACAAAGGATCGCTTGTAGCTGTGAGTTTCGAAGGGAAATTGAAATGGAAATACGAATCAGGGAGCTCAATCGATGCGGCACCAATGATATTTGGTCAGAAAGTAATATTCGGAACAAATGAAGGTGTACTGATAGCTGTCGACAAAACAACCGGAAAGCTATTATGGAAATATACCACTGACAACCAGATAGCAGGCTCTGCAAACGTATGGGTTTCAGGGAATAAAGCTGGTATTGTTATAGGAAGCTATGATTATTACCTTCATTGTGTGAATCCTGAAACAGGTAAGGTAATGTGGAAAGTCGAGACTGAAAATTACATAAACGGTACTCCTGCAATCTTAAACGGCAAGATCGTATTCGGCGGATGTGATGGCATGTTGAGGGTTGTCGATCCATTAACAGGGAGACAAAAAGATACAATCAACATTGGAGTTTATATTGCTTCCTCCCCTGCCCTTTCTCAGGATTTTGCATATTTTGGTGATTATGACGGTACCAAATACTGTGTAAATACAAAAACAAAGAAAATAGTCTGGAAAATTGACCCAGGCGCAGAATCAGGCTCAATTTTAGCCATTCCGGCAATTGGAAAGAACTCAATTGTAATTGGAAGCGAAGATAAATATCTTTACTGCTACAATTCTTCCGATGGGAAATTGATCTGGAAATACCATACAAAAGGAAAAATAAGCGGTTCAGCAGTTATAACCTCTGATAAAGTTCTTTTTGCAGGAATGGATGGATATGTGAACATATTGGGGCTATCAGATGGGAAAAAGTTATGGAGCTTTAATGCGGGCACTCCAGTAAGCAGTTCACCCGCAGTAATNNGGGGTTCGAGAACTGCCACCTTACTGATTTCAAGCCCCCTTCAGGGGGTTGGGGGATTCTAAAGGGAGGATGGAAGATTGATGGCATTCGGGAGTAAATGAGATTAATATCTTCAAACAGTATAAGTTATATAAGATTTATTTATTTGATTACCCCCTTTCTTATTTCCTCCAAGGGGGAAAGGATGCAAATGATTAAAGATTGAATCTGAGCCAATACAAAACCAGCT
>PMIL01000291.1 GCA_003157075.1 Bacteroidales bacterium
TTATATCAGCAGAGGAACCGGGTACGGTTAAGACAAAACCATGACTTACTTGCCCGTCTAAACTACGACATCCTTCAACTTGACAGTCTACAGAAAGTGAAATATTTTGAAGAAACCAGGAATGTAAAACCTAATAGTGGCGGACAAATTGTCTTTATGCAGGAACAGAAGACTCAGTTAGTATATGGTGACATCTATGCTCTTTACACCCGGAAACAGGAGCTTGAATCTGAAAGGGATTTATATAAAGGTGTTGTAACGGTATTGAGTGATTTTTCTCTTCCTGCTAAACGAGATAATGGAGCAATGTATTATGGAAAATACATTATCCCATTAGTATTCTTTATTACATTATTATTATTAATAATTCTGGCTAACAGAATAAAAATCGGAGAGATTTATAAAAAATATTAGAATAAAAAAGGGAGCAACTGGCTCCCTTTTTTATTATCTGTTTTTTAATCTGATCATTTAGTAAATTACATAGGGTCTATAAACTCTCTGAACCATAACTCAACACTCAGCAAACGGAAGAGCAATCGTGAATGGTTCTTTTTTTGTTCTCTTTGTTGCTTAAAGGCTTTTATTAATGCTTCTTTCGAAAATAGTCCCCTGGAAATACACTTATCCGAAAGAAGAACGGATAATGCAGTACCTTCTCCCTCTAATGTAAATAATTCAGACAATGGTGAATCGAAACCAAGTTTTACAGGATTATCTATAATATCTTCCGGCACTATTCCACGCATAGCTTCCCGGTGAATGAATTTACCCTTACCGTTTTGAATTTTAAATATGAAAGGAAGCGTAAATACAAATTCAACCAGACGATAATCCATAAATGGCTGACGACTTTCCAATGAATGAGACATAGGTATTGCATCACCATAATGCAAAAGATCAACAAGAGTTCCAGTGTGAGCTTTATATAAATGGGCATTTATTCTGTCATCAAAACCAATTGGCTTTCTTGGATAGTCGCTGATCTCTTTAAATTTTCGAAGCCTTCCAGTAAAGAAGGTCTCTATTCCTGAAATCCTGTAATACAACTTTTTCAAAAGGCTCAGGTCAGATTGCCTGACATAGAGCATGATTGCCATCTTCATTGAATAAGTTTTCCTAAAGACAGCAAATTCGTGAATTGCTTTAGACAACCGGAATTTTTTAATCAATTCAACAAGATATATCGGGTATACATCATTAATATATCCTCCTAGAAGTTCATCGGCTCCCTGCCCTTCCAATACCACAGTAACATCCTTCGCTGCCTCTTGCAATATTTGATCTAAGGGGAATATTGCAGGAGAACCATGACCAGATTCCAAATGACGGATAATCTTTTTCAATTCATCCAAATAGTACCTGTAATCTATCTCAATAATATGTGACTTTAGATCCAGATTCTTGGTCAGTTTCCTCACCAGATCAGGTTCATTTATGGTTATATCTTGTTTAAAGTTCTGTTTTTCAGACTTATGGAATGATGTTTTTGAGAATGAAGCGGTATATGTGTTTTTATTCCCACTAAACTTGTTCTTCAATAAACAAACAATTGAAGAGGAGTCGATGCCTGATGAAAGTGTAAATCCCACAGGGACATCGCTTCTCATTCTGAGCCTTATCGAATCAGTGAGAAGCTCCCTATATGTATTTACAGCCTTGCTGAAAGTAATCCCATGTTGTATTTTTTTAGGATAGTCCCAATATCTGCACGATTCTAGTCCATCTGAATTTACAGTTAAGCTGTGTGCAGGCTCTAACCTGTAAATATTTTCAAACCAGGTCTCACTTGTCTGTGCACCAATGCTTTTTCGACAATAATTTGAAATAATGGAATAATTAGGTACTTTCAATTGTGGGAAGTATAAAATTATCCCTTTAATTTCGGATGAAAAAATCAGCTGCCCGTTTACTATAGTATAATAAAAAGGTTTGATGCCAAACCTGTCTCTTGAACAAAAAAGGGTGCATTCCAAACTGTCATAAATTGCAAATGCCCACATACCATTGAATCTGGATACACAATCTTTACCCCAATACTGATAAGCTCTTAAAATTACTTCAGTATCTCCTGTTGTTCTAAATGTACATCCCGAATCTATCAGCTCATTCCTCAGTTCAATATAATTGTATATCTCTCCATTATAAACGATCCAATATCTGTTATCTATTTGAAGCGGCTGTGCATTTTCATCAGAAAGGTCAATGATTGACAATCTTACGTGACCCAAAATGGAATTTTTCCCAAAAACCTGAATTTGATTTGAATCAGGTCCACGGTGAATCATTGTCAAAAGGGCAGATTTGAACTTTTCTCTGTCAAAAGATTCATCGGAACTTATATTATAGATTCCCAGTATCCCACACATAACAAAATTATTTAAAGTACGTTCTGCGGGGTCTGGTTCTCAAAATATCTTGCGTATGTATCGGGTAATCTTGTTTTCAAAGATTCTTTCTTAACTATCATTATTTCAGAACTCTTAATGGATTTCTCCAACTGAATCAGACGCCTTATAATGTATTAACAAAAATGAAAATAATGCAAAAAAAGAGTTACCGGCAAACCGGCTAAGTATAGATTCGAAGGAAAAAAATATTAACATCATCAATAGAAAGGCTCCATAAAGTAAATTCCTGTCTTTTACCGCAAAAGCTATCATTAGTCCTAGAATCGTTAGAAAGATTAGAAATCCTGATATGCCTGCAATACACAGGATTTCAAAATACTGATTGTGAGCATTAAAATCCTTATAGTACCCAGTTGTAAATCCTGATTGTTTAAACTCTTTATCAAGAGCTTCATAGTAATCACCAATACCTGCCCCAAATAAAGGACTTTTTTTAACAACTTTTAATGCAGACTTCCATATTTCCAACCGCCCATCATTCAAAATTGTCGGATCAGTCGATTTGTCAAAATATATACTTACCCTCTGATTCTTCAAATAAAGAACTGAAACCAACCCAAGAATAATTATCAGTGAGAAAATAACCAATATATTTAATTTCCGTGGTTTGAACTTTATCCAGATAAAGACGGGCATAATTATCAGGACTGCGAGATAAGCAGCACGGGATGAAAGAAAATAGAGAGAAATGAATAAAAACAATGCTGCAATCAGCCATAATAATCTCACTTTGCCATTCAGAGATTTATGTGAGAAAAATTCAAGTGAAATAAACATGCCTAGTAATGAGTACATGGCAACATAGGAAGGGTGTTGATCGATCGATAGCAACTGGCCATAAAAGTAATTCAACCAAGGTTGATCCGGATCGAAAGGAATAAAGTTCCAGGAACCATCTTTGAAGATAATTGACCTGTATAACCCGTAGCAAAAACAGAATACAAGGAACGCTATTATCCCTGTCACATATACCTTTAGGATGAGATCTATTCTTTTCTTTATTTCATATCCCGGCGAAAAGAGCAGGATCGGGAAGACAAGCAATGACAATCTTCTGAAGAATAAAACGGAACCAGTATGAATATTATCAGAGTAAAACAATCCAATTAAGAATATAAGATTTAGACCCAGAAATAAAAATAATAAGGAACGGACTTTATTCTCATCTTCAGATATTTTCCAATTGCGTAATTTGAAATCAATAAGCCAGAAAAGTATCCAGGCAATTATAAACGGCGGCATATAATCATTATGCACTGCAAGCACGAGGATAGCAGAAATTGCAGAAATAAAGGCCAGATAACCAGATCTTGAGAACGCTTCTCTGATAGTTTTAAATATAGCTATCATCTAGTGATGGTAATTAATGTTTCGGTTTAAGATCCCGGGTTAATTGAAAATTGAATTAAGATTCAAAGCGTGTACATTATTTGAATAAACTAATGAATATCTTTCTTTTAGCTTTTTTGATATCTGGAGGTGGCCATTGCAATTTATAAACTGAACTATTTTCCCTTCCAGTGAAACCTGATCTCCCGGTGAAGAAATGAAAGGGTAATCCGCCCCAAGCATTTCCTTGATTAATCCCACATTTGTTGAAATAACCGGAGTACCTACTGACATTGCTTCCAGCAGGACTAAAGGCTCTCCTTCATTAAAAGATGGGAGTATTAAACAATCTGCCTTTTCAATTACAGCAAACTTCTCTTCTCCTGTAATGACTTCTCCGACTGAAATATTCCTATTACAGTATCTCAGAATCTTTTCCTTTATTTCTGCTGTCGGAAATGCACCATAAGTATGAAGAGTAATATCCGGATATTTTGTCAAGAGTTTTGAGAACACCTCCATAAGATCAAAAATTCCCTTTTCGAATAAATAATTCGAAATATATATAAAATGATTGTTCTTCTTCTCAGTTAGTGTATTATCAAACTCGTATTCAACAGTATTATGTAAAACAAAAACAGGTTTGGCAAATATTTCATTAAATGCCGTTTTTTGAATTTCGGATAAAACTATTATTTTCCCCGATAATTTTATCACAAGATTGGCCAGCAACCTGTTGAATAAATTTTTACCATACCAAATATTGAAATCTCCACGGTGAATATGAAGTATCACCTTACCCCTGTTAAATAATCGAAAACAGATTATTGAAAAAAGAGTTTTTAGCCCCCCACTAAAAGATATGGAGAAGGTCAGATAAAAGAAATCAAATTTCTTTTGAAATGCTTTGAGAAGGATCAGGCAATGATCCTTTACTCTTCTAAATATCTTTATAAGCGCTTTCGGGCCTTTACTGCTAAGAGTGCTTTTTTCCTTTATAATAACAATTTCAAAATTGCCTTTTAACAATTTGAGATTCATCATGTTGGAATAGGCGATCCCATGAATTGCATCGGGTGGCAATTCTCCATAAAACAGCAATGATCTTTTACCTGACATCCTTATTATGCTGTTTAAAGATCTGAAATATTATCACTCTTCAGGATCTCCGAATAATTTCGAAGATTCGATGAATAATTCTTTGTTAACCATTGAAAAAAATCTTCCAGATCATCCCACAAAGAAAACTGTTCGATCTCCCAGCTGTGACCCCACACTATCATTCTATGTATTCCCTGGTAAGTATTAAGACCTTCAATTATTTTCTTTATAAGATCGAAGTACCTGTCTTCTGATAAATTCTTTAAAATGGCCGGACATATGAGCGACATATTTTTTACACTATTGTAAAGCAGCGACAATTTTCCACGATCATAAAAATGTATAGCAGGACGTATCAAAAATGCGCCTCTTCCTAATAGTGAACCTGTGTCGGCTGTCCTTGCTGAACTAAAATACCGGCGGGTCATCTTAATCAGTTCGCTATTATACTTTCCGCCTGGAAAACAGAAGTGAGCAATTTCTTTGCCGAGTAGTTGCTCCAGATAGTCTTTTCCAGAAACAATTTCCACCTGAGCCTCAGTCAAAGGAAGCTTTGAAAGATATTTATGCGAATATGTGTGTGCGCCGATTTCAAATCTATTATTATCGATTTTTTTTATGTTCTCCGCAGATAATACCTTTCTTTCAGGATTCGTTGCAGGTATAAAAAACATACCGGGAATCTTGTATACTGAGGAAAGATCCATTAGCTTCATATCTTCGTCAGCTCCGTCATCCCAGGAAAATGCTATTAAAACCATAATTTATAAAACGGGCAGATCTTGTACTTCAGATAAACCACTCCCAATTTAAAGTCGGGATATAATAAATATTAAATGGAAAAGGTTCAGGAATTAACTTGTGCCGGATCTGACAAATTCTTCTCAGGTCCCAGTGTATCAATTGAAAGTCTGACAACCTTATCAAATATAGCTCTTTGATTTTCCGGTGTCCATTGCTTCTTTATTGCATCGAAACAATCCTGCTCAATAAGTTTCTTTTTCCCGGTAGAAACAAACTCTTCTATTTTGGCCGATAAATCATTTATATCATCCTCTTTAAAGAACTGACCTGTTATACCTGTTTTAATCACTTCAACTTCCGGTCCCTGGTTTTCCAGGTTGCCATGTGTTATTACGGGGGTTCCGAGGGATAAGCAATGTATTGCGGTCAGACCAACACTACCAGGTGAGATACAGCAATCTGCCATCATGATAAACTTTGCATTTATCTTCTCATCATAGTTTTCTCCAAACAGACAGATAGAATTATGTATTTTAAGAGAATCTTTCAATTCTCTTAGTTTCAGCATCTCTGGCCCTCCCCCAATAATCAGACAATTAAATCTTTTGCCTTTTGTGTTCAATATTTCCAATGCTTTCAGCAGGTAAGGGACTTTTTTTTCTTTTGTAAGCCGGCCCAGAAAGATCAGCACTGGATCATCAAAAGAAAATGGGAATAGCTCTTTCCGTATTTTTATAAGATCGTCTTTAGCAACATCTGAAAAAAAACTTTCATGAACATGGAAGTTAAGCGAATTATAAACAGTAAAAACCCGGTTTTCCGAAAAACCTGATTTTAGCATCAGATTTCTTGACCTGTTTCCATAAATGAGATGAAAGTCCGCAATTTTATAAAAGACTATCCTGAAAAAATATTTTATATTTTTCTCATTCCCGTATAATCCATGGCCCCAGAAGATAACAGGCTTCCTTCTTAATTTACATACAATTGCTGCCACCCAGGTTGAAAGACAATTCATTTCTCCATTGAAGATGTAGGCATCATATTTAGTTCTCAGACATTTGTATATGACACCTGACTGATAAATAAGTATATTTCTAATATAAATATTTTTAAGAAAATACCAGTTAAATGAGCCGGATTTATTAAGGCTTCTCGACTCGCAAACATCTATTGTTTTAATTGAGGAATATCCCTTACAGGAAGAATAGAAGTAATAATCTATGGTTTCCGAATTACTAAGTTCTCTCCATAGTGGCTCTGAATATAATGGAGCAATATTAGCAAATATGCCACAGGTGATTTTCATTCAGTATCAACTGAATTTAAGGTCAGTATTTTCCTCTCATAACTGGAGACCACAAAAAGCAATAACATGCTGACTATTGAGCTGCATATTACTTCTATAGTTACATAAACCTTTAAAAATGATTCAAAGCTCAAATGATTGAAAAAGACCAACATAATAATAGCAACAAAGTAAAATATCTGCCAGATACTGAGAAGCTTAATCTTTTTCAATGAAATGAAAATACTGCTGAATGAGGAAGTCAGAAAATTAAAAGCGAATGACCATACGAGGATCCGTGATATTCTACCTGATATTTCCCAGTTTGGTCCAAAAAAAAGTCTGAATAATTCATCGCCAAAGAGCAGAATTACTGCAATCTCAGCAAAGACTATAAGCGATATGATCTTTAGTACATTTAAAAGATCACCTTTTATGCTCAGATTTAATCTATCCTTTTCGGAAATCCTTTGAAGCAGTACATTCGATAATGAAGTCGCGATGAGAGCCAGTGGTACTGACAGAAGTAATTTGCATAGATCAAAATAGCCAGTGCTTTCAGAAGAAAAGAATTTATTTATCATAATTACAGGCAGCAGAAAACTACATGCCTCCATAAATGCAGGCAGAAAATTATATTTTGGATAATGGGAATATCTTTTTAACACATACATTGTCCTGCGAGGACTAAATAATTTTATTGATAAACCGGTTTTTATTCCTTGAACCAATCCTGAAGTGATATTTGCAATATGACCTGATAGATCTCCAAAAATCAATCCATTAGCTACCCGTGTAAACACGAAAGTAATCTGAGCTGCGCCCTCCGCCCCACGGCGAACAAACTTATTTATTGAAATAGCCATGAATCCCTTCTTCCTAATAAGCCAATAGTTTATGCTCTGGTAGAATCCAAATAAAAAAATGCCTGCTGGTAGGAGAAGTAAATAGATGTAAAACTTTTGTTGAAGGTTTAAAATNNAAAATTTAATATTACAGACAGAAAAAAAACTGCCATTGCTTCATTATCTTTTTCCGGGATTATAATTGCCAGTTCATACCTTAATGAGGAGATGACAATTAATATACCAAGCAGGCTCATATATACGCTATATGCACCAAAAGTATCCGGAGTAAATGATCTTCTCAGGAGTGGTTGTAACAGTATAGGTATTAACTGGGCAAATGCGGTACCGGAAATCAGAATGACACTGTTTCTCAGAATATCGGACTTAATAAGTCTTAAAGAATTGAATCTCAAAACCAGGTTTATGAATTAGAATATCAGAATTCCGACGCTGTCAGAAGGGCATCCTCTTGTCAACAATTCGTGTAATCCGATAATAAAGGAAAAGAGTCAGAAAAAAAAGAGGAATCTGGAGGAATTTAAACTCCCTGTATATCAAAATCATTAATAATACAAAACTATTGATAGCTATTAAGCACATGTTTACTTTTAAATGGGAGAAGCCAGACTGGACAATTCTTTGATAAACATGCTTCCTGTGAGCCTCACTAAGTTTCTCACCATTACGCCATCTGCGATATAGAGTAAGTGTTGCATCGAACCAGAAAGGAGATGAGAGCATTATCCAGTTCAGTATTGAAAACTTATAGATGTTGTGAAAGTAGATTCCCAGAATAACCAGTATAAATCCAAGCTGAGTACTTCCAACATCACCCATAAAAATCTTTGCTTTAGGCCAATTCCAGATAAGGAAACCAAAAACGCATGAAATTAATAACAGGTTTATCAGATTTCCCGATACCATAAGCAAAACAGAGCATATTATAATTGCTTCAGTCGAAGCGAATCCATCTACCCCGTCCATAAAATTGAAAAGATTGATAAACCAAACTATTCCAACTATAGCTGCCGGATACACCAGAAAATCATAGTTTATATTGATCTGAGGCATAATAAGAGGACGCAGTCCTCCTAAAAAGATGAAAGCCAGGATGGCTGTTAGAAATTGTATTATAAGTCGGATCAGAGGTTTTAGTCCATTTATATCATCTATCAGGCTTACAATAGCCAATAATATTCCGCTCAATAAAGCAAAAAAGAGGTTCCGCTCGATGATCCCACAAAAAAATAAAATTGTTATCCCTATATACCAGGTAAGTACAATTGCTATTCCGCCACCTTTGGGAGTTGGCAAATCGTGTAAACTTCGCTCGTTTGGTATAACTATTATTTTATTTCTGACAGCATAGCGCATTATCAGATAAGTTAAAATAAATGAGATAATTCCCAATAAAATGATAATGCCGATGATCAGTATGATATTCAAATTATTGAAAATTAGAAATATTAATAATGTTTAATTAAAGAATGCTGCTATGTTATAGTTATTTATTTTCTAAATAGAATGATACCATTCTTTTTATACATTCCTCAGTTGTGATGGAAGGTTGATAATCCAATTGTTGTCGTGTACAATTGTTTTCAAATTCAAATGAACCGAATAATTTATCAAGTTTATCCGGAACAAGAAAGTAGAGAAATCGTAAAATTATCCCCGGTAGCTTAACCAGAAGTACTTTTTTCCCCATGGATTCTGATATATAATTTATTATTTCAGTCGTAGAATGTGCCTGCATGTCCATAGCAATAAATACTCCTGAAGCACTTTTTTCAATAATCTTATCAATGAATCCAACCAAATTTGCTACATATGTAAGATTCCTTCTGTTTTCTATCTTATCAAATGGAAGAACAGGAAGCAAATCGACAAGTTTTATCAGACTCATCATATTGGCCTTCACACCTTCACCATAAACCAGTGGAGTTCTGATTATCGAAACAATGAAATTTTTGTCTTCCAGTTTCTTAAGGTCCTTTTCAGCAGCATACTTACTCTTTCCATAGGCATCATCAGGGAAACATTCTGAATTTTCATTTCTCAATTCAGAACTATTTATAAATCCGCCATATACCTTTAGAGTACTTAGAAATACAAATTGCCTGATTCCCGATTTCTTTGCATGGCTTGCCACTTCCAGGCATAAATCCCTGTTGACTCTGAAATACTCCTCCTCTTCTATCTTATTCGATTGATGTACAATTGCGGCCAAATGCAGTACTACGTCATAATTTCCATAATTTATGTCCTCAGGTCTTTTATCCAGCAATGACACTTCTTCAATACTATCAAAATTCGAATATTTGCAGAAATTTGCACCCACAAAACTATTGGCCCCGGTAATTAATACTCGTGTCATATTAGCTTGTCAGGTAACTCGGCTGTCACCTTTTTACCAAAAAATTCAAATATTTTAGTTATATATTTTGAGTAGATAAAGAGATAATTCGTCCTAAGCCCATTTTCCCGGCATGCCCTGGCAATTTCTCTATTAAGCGTAATATTGCTCCTGATCGATTTATTGCTAATTCCCCCGGTCCTCATAGATACAAAAGGCATTTCGAGATATTTGAACGTAATTTTATGTATATATAAAAACCGGACTAATAGTTCAAAATCTGCACCAATTTTATAATCAGTTTTATAGTATCCCAACTTCTCGTAGCACTCCCTTTTAACATAAAAACTTGGATGAGCAGGCATATATCCGAATTTGAATCTGCCAGGATTAAAATGTTTTGACGAATAATATCGTACGACCTTTGAAGTTAGAACCGGATCAATAAACTGAACGTCGCCAAATACGGCGTCGACATTTTTATCTTTAAATACATTCATTACCTTTTCGATAACTTCGTTATCATATAGAAAATCATCAGAATTCAATATCCCTACGATATTACCCGTTGCTAACTTGATACCTTTATTCAGAGCATCATACATTCCATAATCAGGTTTCGAAATAAATCTGGAAATTTTACTGCCAAATGAAGAAACTATTTCCAAGGTCCCATCCGACGAAGCACCATCAATAACAATATACTCTATGTTAGGATATGATTGAGCTAAAACAGAATTGATAGTATCAGCAATAGTAGTGACACTATTATAGGAAACGGTTATCAATGATACTGTAGGATTATTCATTAATTACTCACTTGAGCTTAAATGATCATTGACAATCTCCTCATTTTCAACTATTATTGTTATGCCCATACCTCCTCCAATGCAGGCTGCTGCCATACCATATTTGATATTTTTCCTTCTCATCTGGTGAATCAGGGTTACAAGAATTCTTGCTCCACTTGCTCCTATAGGGTGGCCCAGTGCAATAGCTCCGCCGTTAACATTAAGTTTATCAATCCTCATGTTAAGGTCCCTCACAACGGCTATTGTTTGTACTGCAAACGCCTCATTTATTTCAGCCAATCCAATATCATCAATAGTCAGGCATGCATTTTTCAGTGCTTTTTTACAGGATTCCACCGGACCAATTCCCATTACTGAAGGATCTACCCCCGCAGTTGCATAACTCAAAATTCTGGCTAAAGGCTTTATTCCTAGCATATTGGCTTTCTCCCGTGACATCAATACCAGAGCGGCAGCACCATCATTAGCAGTCGATGAATTTCCGGCAGTAACTGTACCATTGGTTTTAAATACAGGTTTAAGTGAACTGATCTTTTCAAATGTAGTACCATATCGAATATTCTCATCCTTTTCAACAATAATAAGTTGATCCTTAATTTTTGACTGAACTGATACAATTTCTTCATTGAACAGATTATCATATTGTGCCTTTTCTGCCCTATTCTGGCTCATTACGGCAAATAAATCCTGTTCTTCCCTTGTTATTTTATAAAGGTCTGCTATATTTTCAGCAGTTATTCCCATTGTATAATTCCCAAAAGCATCAGTTAGTGCATCATTAACCATGGAATCTATCAGTCTAACTTCTCCTTTTTTTGTTCCCCATCTCATTTCCTTTAGAAGAAAAGGAGACTGGCTCATATTTTCAGTGCCTCCGGCTACAATTATATCACTCTCCCCGGATGAAATAGCCAATGATGCCAGGCATACAGCTTTCAAGCCTGAGCCGCAAACCATATTTACAGTCATTGAACACTTATCTATAGGGATACCAGCCATAATAGCCGATTGTCTGGCGACATTTTGACCAATTCCTGCCTGAAGAACGCACCCTAAAACAACTTCATCTATCAAAGCAGATTCAATATTTGCTCGTTGAATTGCTTCAGCAATCACATAACTTCCCAGGCTTGCTGCGCTTATCTCCAGGAAAGAACCTCCAAAACGGCCGACAGGAGTTCTGCAAGCACTTGCTATTACAATATCATTTTTCATATAATGGTTTTACCCGTAGTCTTGTATAAAGACATTATCCAGAAAATCTGATTAATCAGAAAAGGAAATCCAAGGCCCTTCGACCGATGCAAAAACACTAAAAAAATTAAATATAATTAATTTAACGAATTCAATTCAGTCTTGGTATTCTTGAAAATGGAATGCATAATAAATGGTAGAATTACAAAAAATCCCATGATTGGAGGATCAAAAGGATTTCCTCCACTGAAAAATGTAAAGTAAAATGCGATTAAAAAGAAAATGAAAAACAAAGGATACTCTTTGCTATATTTAATATAATAATAAAAAACCTTGAACAAAAAAATCACATAAAAAATCAATCCAATTATTCCTGAGTATAATAGTATAAACAAGAATGGATTGTGAGGATAATCAGTTTTAGTTTTATTACCGAGAAAAAAGTATCCGTACCAGTTTAAAAAAGAGAATCCACCACCAAATATTTTCTGACTCCAGCTATATTCTTTATCAAAAATTTGGACTGCAAACTTCCATCTTGCTATTCTATCATCACCAAAATTATCCATTGATTTATTAACAAACAAATTTGCCCTATAACCATGATAAGTTGTATCCTCTGAGACAAGCCTGGCAAACCAGACCCGAACAGGATCGCTATCATTTGCAATGTTAATCTTAGTAAAAATTTTGTTCATTGAGAAACTGAAAAAACCTGCTTTTGTCAGAAAATTAAGACCTGATGATGAAAGGTCAGGCTTTTGTCCCGATATAACAGATAAATTTTCTTTAAAACGTTTAACATTATAACTTTCACCTTGTTTAGAGGTGTTGTTAGGACTTTGATCTGACGACACCATTTTAGATTCAGGATAAGCAAAAATTACATACCCTTTTAATTTTGAGAAGTTCGATACTCCTCCTTTATTCATATATAAATAGAGTGTAAAACCCCCGTCCAGACAATTTAACGGAAGAGTAAGTTTTTGCCAGCAGCCTTTGTTTTTTAAATCATACCATTTATCTCGATTTCCGGTTAACGAACCCTCTGCCCTAAGAGCCGCGGCATCACCATCAAAATCTTCAGAAACATAACAAAACACTGAAGCAATAAGAGAATCTCCTGTTTTTACATTTTCATTTTTAAGCTTTAAAAAATAATACGAATGCGTAGCTGACGCAAAACCTAAACATGCATTGTCTAACAAGTAGCCTTTAGTTCCCGCCGGAACAATTTCTGCATTTTTACCAGTGATGGTTCTGGTAATTTTATAATTTCCATTGCCATCCCATGTTTCAGGGTCTTTCGGATCAAAAACAGGTCGCCAGAACTTATAATAAAACTTATTCCCATCTATATTTTTATCAAAAAAATGTACATATCGAAAAACTGTTTCGCTAATCAAATTTTTAGTAAATGAAATATTTTTGATTCCTATATTTTCTAAAACACTGTTTTTAAAGTATACAGAAGTATTGAATATCAGTAAAGCCAAAAGGATTACAGACAAAGAAAAAGAGAGAATATAATATCTGGAATTTTTACTTAAAGACTTTATTTTTAAATTATCACTAAACAAACTCCACAGTTGAACAACTACTAAAAAAAAGAAAAAAATTATGAACAACAATACGCCCCTTTTTGATCCTGAAAATAAATAATTTAAAGAAAAGACAAATAAAAGGCAGTTGTATACTATTTTTTTGGATTTTGATAAATTCTGAAAAGAAACAAACACAATAGCCAAAAAACCAAAAAAAACCGGTACCAGAGCAAAATTATTATCAACTATTGCTCTGTCTTTATGTATATATTGATCATTAAAAACTTCGGTATATGTAGAAGCATAAAAAAATGAATACAATCTTTGCACAGATATTATTAGTGCAAACAGGATTACCAGTTGCAATAATGACTTATAAAAAAGTCTGAAATCATCCGAATCAGAGATAAAAATCTTAAGAAAAAACATAAGAGATAATAGTATAATTATATTTATTATATCCTTAATTACCATGAGGTAAATCTTCTCTGAGAAGAAGCAGGCCAGAATAAAGTATAAAGAAAGCACAAGGACCAGAGGAATAGATGTTCTCAAATCCTTAAGGCCGGAAATGATTTTTTGACGATAGTCAGTCAAAATGTATAAACTTATTATTAAATATACTACCAGAAAAGGATACTTTAAAAAAGGGACAGCAGCGTGAGACAGAAATAAGATGACACAAAAACTAATTAAGAAAAGTTCATTCCTTTTTCTGCCCAAACCACTGAATAAAATATTCAACATTGATTTACAAGATTTTAATAATCACTTCTCATAAAAAATATTTATAAACCTATATCCCTGGTTTTTTTATTGTTCAGAATCATTTTTATCGAATCTAAAATGAATAATTTATTTTCGTCTGTCAAACTGGAACCAGACGGAAGACAAAGGCCAATATCAAAAAATCTTTCAGAAACACCATTTAAATAAGAAGGACAATTACGAAATACTGGCTGTAAGTGCATTGGTTTCCAGCAGAAACGAGACTCAATATTTTGTTTTTCAAGGCCTAGTAATAAATCAATATTTGAAATCCCTCCTGTTTTAATAGTGTCCACCAATATTGTGGTTAACCATCTGTTAGAAAAGAAGTTTTCTTTCTCCAACGAAAACGAGATTCCTGAAAATTCTTTAAGTGACTGTGAATAAAACTCATAATTTGCTTTTCTCTGATTCACCCGTTCGTCTATAACCTCCAATTGACCCCTGCCAATACCTGCTAAAACATTACTCATCCTGTAATTATATCCTATATGAGAATGCTGGTAATAAGGTGCATTATCTCTGGCCTGTGTTGCCAAAAACCTAGCCTGGTTAATATACTCTTCATTATCTGATATCAGAGCCCCTCCGCCTGAAGTTGTGATTATTTTGTTGCCGTTAAATGACAGAATGCCTAACTCCCCGAAGGTACCAACAGGTTTTCCCTTATATTTACTTCCAAGTGCCTCTGCAGCATCTTCAATGACAGGTATTTCATAATTCCTTGCAATCGTCATTATTTCATCAATTTTTGCAGGCATTCCATACAAATGAACAACAATAATTGCTTTTGGTTTTATTTTTTTTGCGATACGGTCTTTGATAGCTTCCTCTAAGAGATCGGGGCTCATATTCCATGTATCCGGTTCACAATCAATCAGAATTGGAATTGCCCCCTGGTATACAATAGGATTAACTGTGGCTGAAAATGTAAATGAAGATACCAATACCTCATCGCCTGTCTTTACACCTAAGATAATCAATGCCAAATGAATGGCAGCTGAACCTGAACTTAAAGCAGCAACGTGTTTAATCTGCAAATAAGCTCCAAGTTCCTCTTCAAAAGCATTTACATTAGGACCAAGAGGAGCAATCCAATTTGTATCGAAGGCTGACTGAATATACTTCATTTCTGCACCGCACATGTGTGGGGCAGAAAGCCAAATTTTTGAACTCATATCAATAGTTTTTTCTAAAAATTGTTCTAAATATTATTTTAACATCGAGTATGATTGTATGATTTTCGTAGTACTCAAGATTTAGTCGCACTTTATCAGGAAATAGTGTCCCATCATTAAATTTTTCGGGATTTTCCACATTTGCCAGTAAATCCTCTTCATTTGAATACCGAAGTGTCGCTGGTCCAGTAATACCTGGTTTTAACTCAAGAATTTTCCTGTCATTTCCAGTTAGCTTGTCGGCATATCCAGGAACATCTGGCCTAGGTCCGACAAAACTCATATCACCAATAAGGATGTTCCACATTTCCGGCAATTCATCCAGTTTAAGTTTTCTCAGAACCGCCCCGACTTTGGTAATCCTTTCATCTCCTTTTACGGAAATGCTCTTTTTAGCTTCGTTTACTATCATAGTTCTGAACTTGTATATAGTAAACAACTTACCATATTGTCCGATTCTATTTTGTCTGAAAAATACCGGCCCTTCACCTGACAATTTGATGAGTACGCCAATTATAATAAATAGAGGGGATGTCAGTAATAACCCGAGTATTGAAAAAACTTTATCAAACAGGTTTTTCATTATCAACTAATGCTTTCAATAAATTTAGCTGCTAACATGCTATAATCTAAATCTGATTTAGCATATTCACTACCCCTTAGTCCCATAGATTTTCGATCAATATCCGACATTCCTTGAAATTTCTGAATTGCATTAAATACAGCTTGAGGATCTTCAGCCGGGACAGTAATCCCACAATTAATTCTCTCAACAATATCATTTTCAACGTCAGCAGAAAGCAATATAGGTTTTGCTGCTAACATATAGTCTATTAATTTATTAGGTGATATTCCGTATTTATGCAAAATTGACTTTACTCCACCGATATAAAGTATATCAAATAACAATAAAATGTTTGGGATTGATTTTTTTGGTACAGAATCAAGGAAAAAAACGTTTTCCAGATCTTTAGACATTTTCTGCAGTTCAGGCTTCGCAGGACCGTTGCCCACAAAAATAAATTTTATTTTGTCGTCATTCTTACATATTCTTGCTGCTTCGATTAAAGTATTAAGTGTATTGGATGGACTATGGCCTCCGGCATATCCAATCAATATATTATTAGTATTATTTCTTAAACTGCCAAAAAGTTTTAAATGCTCTGAAGAAAGTTCTTCCCTTATATTTTCATATTCATCCCTGTCAAATCCATTAGGAATATGAACAAATTTCTTAGGATTCAGGCCATGTGAAATCATATATTCTTTAGCATTTCCCAATAATGAAACTACGATGTCTGAATTTCTATATGCGTAATTCTCTGCCATTTGCATCATTAGTATAAAGGGATGGTATTTCGAAAACCCTCCGATAACCATTGGTGAAAGTGGCCATAAATCATGAACTTCAAAACATAATTTAGATCCCGAAATTTTAGCAATTGAATTTGCCGGATAAATATCTAGTGGATAAGTTGAAGAGGCTATAACTACATCCGGCTCAGACATCTTATAAATATCCTTTTTATTCAGGAATAGCTTGATAACAAAACTCAGCATATTCAAAATCCTTTTACCATTTGTTATATATGAAGGAGTTTTTATCCAGATATATTTGATACCTTGTTCTTCAGTTGTTTGTAAATCTCTTGTAACATTTGGCTGGACAGTTCTCAGATGGGAAAAGGAAGCTCCGATTATTGTAACAGAATGACCCTTTTTAACCCATTCCTTGGCAAGATAGTAAGGTCTGAATTCCATTCCCAGCGTTGGGCTGCCAGTATAATGGTTAATTATTAAAATGTTCATTGAATCAACCTTATCATATTAGTAACCTATATAAATAATTTTCAAACTGCACTTGATTCTGATATCGGTTTTCAAAAAAAATCAGAAACTAAATTTACTGGTAAAACCACGTTCAGTGTAAATTCTTATTCCCCACTTTCGAACATAATCCCGTAAATCATCTGTTTCAACATCTTCATCTCCCCAATATTCAAATGTTAAAGAATTGAATTTAAAGTTATTCATATAGACGAACGGAAATTCAATTTTAATATTTGGTGTAATACCATGGTAATTAGCGATTGGAATATAGGTTTTAATTATTTCATTTAGTTTTTCTTTTTGCTGTTCATAGGTCAAAGGAATTATCTCTTTTATAAACTTAACTGGAGAACCCGCATAAATACCGCTTCTGGATATACTCTTAGTCACAACGCTCTGTGCACCAATAACCGTATTAGCAACAATTTCAACACTCATCAATATTAGGCTTCTGTATCCAATTATGACACCATTTCCAATTTTAATTCCTGAAAAAGAAGCAGGGAATCCTTCCAGGACAGATAACCAGTAGCCATGAGTCAGAAATGAAGTATCAGGTGAGAGTCCCACATCATTGCCAATTTCGACAGGTTCACAGACATTTATAAAATTGTTATGAATAGTGCATCTGTCGCCAATCGAAAAATTTGCATCAGGATGTTGTCTCCCTCCTCCGCCAATCCTTAAACCCGAGGAATGGAAAAGATGTTTTCCTATTCTAATATTATTACCTCTTATATTGATGTCATTCCCAAGATGACTATGATCTCCAACACTAAAGGTTCCCTTTACTGCAATAGAAATATCTTTGCCAAGATGTACATTATTTCCAATTTCAATAGTACCAGCTTCTATTTTAATATTCTTCTTTATGTCCTCGTATTTCATTATTGCTTATTATTAATATAAACCACCATTAATATTTAAACAGGTACCATTAACATAATCGCTATCAATCAGAAAATTAACTGCATTTAGTATATTCTTTTTATCGCCAAATTCATTCGTCGGGATTTTTTCTTTTATCTTTCTCTGCAACTCGGCAGATAGGGCTTCACCCATTCCTATTTCAAAATAACCAAGGTTTAAGCTATTAACTGTTATCCCTTTTAAGGCATTCTCAGCGGCCAGGGCTTTTGTCATGCCCCACAGACCTGACTTGGACGCAGCATAAGCACTTGTTCCAGGGATTCCGATCTGTGCTACAACAGAGGAAAAATTAATAATTCTCCCATAATTATTCTTACGCATTTCCGGTAATAATGCACGGATAACATTAAAAGTACCAACCAGATTTATTTCAATTATTTTTCCCCACAATGAAGGGTCAGCTTTATGTGCAAAAGAGTCATAGTTTACTCCTGCACAATTTATAAGCTCTATTCTATTTGTCAATGAAATTGAACTTATCCAATTAGTTACATCAGAATAGTTTGCAACATCAATTTTTGAATAATATCTTGAATATTCCGGTGAAGGTTGGGTTGAAAAGAAGCTTCCATACACTGTTTCACCTGTTCCGATATATTTTTCAAGCAGATATTTGCCTATTCCTCTTGAGGCACCAGTTATGATTTTCATTTTGTAACAGCAAAAAATTAAGACCATTTAATTATTGAAGCGCCCCATGTCCAACCTGACCCTACTGCAGCAAAAAGTATAATTTTCCCGGGTATCAATCTACCCGACTTATTAACTTCATCCAGCAAAATTGGAATGGTTCCTCCTGAAGTATTGGCATACTTATCCATATTAGTCATTACCTTTTCAAAAGGAAGTCCAATTATCTTTGCCGTATCTTGTAATATTTTAATGCTTGGCTGATGAGGAATCATATAATCAATGTCATTTATTGACAAACCAGTATCTTCCAGAACTTTGAATATAGCCTGTGGCAGGACTTTCGTGCCGGTATCATATACAGCACGCCCATTCATCTGGAAATAACGCAAATTATTATCTAGACTTTCCTGGCTTAATGGGTGTTCTGAGCCTCCACCCGGAATCGTAAAGTTGAACTTGCCTCGGCCATCAGAAAATAGTTTAAATGCCAGGAAACCCTCATTATGATTTGCATGACTAAGTACTGCAGCTCCCGCACCATCACCAAAAAAAGCTGAATCTCTCCTCTTCCAATCTGTTATTTTAGAAAAAGTATCTGCACCTATTACCAGAACGTTATCATAAATACCACTGGCAATAAATTGTGCTGCTGTTGACATTGCAAATAAAAAACCGGAACATACAGCAGAAATATCAAAAGCTACTGCATTATAAGCCTGCAATTTATCCTGTATTATACAGGCAGTCGAAGGCGCTAATCTGTCAGGTGTTGCAGTGGCTACAATAATCAGGTCAATTTTTTCATTCTGTAGCCCCGAATTCTGAATTGCCCGTTGACCGGCAATATAGCCCAAATCACTGGTGCACTGAAAATCTGAAGCAACATGTCTTTCTTTTATGCCCAGATTCTCCTGAATCCAAGCATCATTCGTTGGTGAAATTTTTTCTAAATCCTTATTCGTTAATATTTTATCAGGAGTATATGATCCTGTTCCAATGATTTTTACATTTCTGACTAACTGTTTCATATTAAGATCTTAATATATTAAAAGTATATTATTAATATTTACTGAATAGTAGATTATATTACCAATCTTATTACTTCAAATACTTCAGCGTATTGATATCCAATCTGTACGCCTCTTGTTTTAGCCAGAGAAAATATAAAATCTTCTGACATATAATCTCTGATACCCTGGGATTTATATTCCTTCAAAGCATCAGCTTTAGCCTGGATATGATGTTTTTCAAGTTTTACAAAAGCGGTGGTATTAAAACTCAGATTATTCCAGATTAATTCATAACCAAGAATCGTTTTTGTTTTAAATGCTCTCAGACCTTCTTTCGCTATTGTTGAATGGTCCTGATGAATATCATGAATACATGGCATCAATATTAACTCAGGATCGATTTGCTCCCTGATCCGGATTAATTCTTCCAATATTTCTTGCCGTACATAATTAAGTTTTCTGACCTGATAATTAAAGATAAATAAATCGTTACCGTCTATACCTAGTTTCTGAGTCGCTTTCTTCACTTCGGTTTTAAGAATATCCTTTGGCCAGCCATCTGGAACAGATTCTTCAGCAGTTGAAAAAGCTGCATAATAGACATTCGCACCGTTCTCTATCAGTTTATTAATTGTTCCTCCNNGCACCAAGCTCTCCATCATCTGTATGAGGAGCAAGGACAAGAATATTTTTACAATTTGATATCATATCAATTTCTTTGTATATTATTTATAACTTTTGATAAAAGTCCCTATAATTTTTTGATGCGGAAAAATTATTTTGGAAAAAGGACAATGAGGATTCACGCAGTTTTTGATTTTTCAAACACTTCATTACTGCTTCTGAAAATTCAATCTGCCTAAATGATAAGGGCAATAAGAACCCGGTTTCTTTTGTCACAATTTCTTTAGTGCCGCCNNAGTAAATCGATCAATTCATTTATTAATTTATATCCGGGCAGATCAACTAAAAGATTACTTAACCTGCAGGAAAGTACAAGGTCTTTCAAAAGTTCCATTTCATCTCCGTCTCCAATATGCATCCAACTTACTTTTAGTTGAGGATTATCTTCACAAAATTGTTTTATGGAATTAAAAATCAAACTGACCCTTTTTACAGGGACAACAGTAGAGCATGATATGAGCGATATTTCTGCATTCTTCTTCTTATTTTTATTTTTTATA
>PMIL01000341.1 GCA_003157075.1 Bacteroidales bacterium
GGCTCCGGGAAAAGCACGATCCAGTTTTGGGAGCAGGTAAAAAAATTGTTGTTATTATTTCACCGATTCGAAGTTCTGATCAGACAGACTTGAATCTGCATCAATATTCATTAGAACTGCTGACATTTCCGCAGAACAGAATCCAAAAGAACAACAGGAGTTTTTTGTGGTTTAAAAGCTGCATTTCAGGTTGTGTAAAAACCAATAATCAGGTAATTTCTGCCAATTGTAAAGCGGGAACCACTGTCTGTTGGTTTACTCTTTTCCGGTATTTGTATATCCTCTAATTTCGGTATGAAATTGAAACAAAGGCTTCTTAGTATGAAGCGTAAATAAAAAGGACAGACATCTGAAAAGTATTAATTGAAATTTTGGAAAATTTAATTTTTCACAGCCATGAAAAGAATTTTTTTTGCAGCATTATTATTTGTAGCATTTAGTAGTGCATCGTTTTCAAGAGAATTTGTTGCTGAAGGAAAAACCTACACAACAATGGGTGACTATAAGATAAAGTTAGCCGATAAACCTGTAACCTTAAACGGAGTACAATTAAAGGCTTATATTATCACTTATGAGAACTCCCCTTTGGAAGTTAAAGTAGCGATCATGAAGGACAAAAAGTGCAAAAACTATATTGTACTTTCTGATAAACTATCTATTGAGTATGTATGTAATGGTGATTATTTTGGTGTTCAAAAATTAGGAAAATCATTTGAAAAAGACGGAATTTTAACCTCCGATGGGGCTCTTAATAAAAGTGAATATTTCCATCAGAGACTTATAGCTCAGGGAAAACAGGAAGAGATTGAGGCTACTCAGCTCATCGCTGTTTACTTTCCACTACTTGTTAAAGATGAGCTGACAACATCCAGGTAAAGATTGATTATTACTGAACGGCCATTCGGCGCTTTTAGGTTTTAGGTTAACATGAAGAGACATCGCAGGATGTCTTTTCTCATTTTGGTGTATGAGGTGACCGGTAATAAAACAAAAACCCACCTTCCTGTTTTATAAATCTGCAGTCGGCACGATTATCGAAAATATTTTTAGCTGTCGATTTGGCAACTATATAAACTGGTTTGTCAACATCTCCGTTAAGTAACCATTCTTTATTGCTTCTTTCAATATTCCCTCCGGGTTGTGTCTGAAAATAAAAATACGGAGCATAACTGTAAAAACCTGTAGTTGTTACATATACATCCTCATTAGATATACTTTTATAGAAATTAATAGCCGGGGCCTGAGAATATCCTTCAATTTTGGGAACGACGATTGCAAGATAGAAAAAGATGCAGAATGCTGACGATGAGAATAAGATTATGATTCCTTTTAATACCTGTCTGCGTTTAAGAATTATAACTGAAATTATTATCATAAACAGATANNAGGGCAATCAGGCAGATTGATATTATAGTCCCTGATATCATCAGTATCCATAGCACATATTTTTTTAATTCATCTTTATTTTTTGTGAGCCGGTATATATAATATGCGGCAAAAAATGAAAGAGGAAAGTAGGAAAGCGATGAATAGTGTACGATTTTTGTTTTGACTATTGTAAAGAGGATCATTACAACCCAAAACAGGATAAGCATCCATTTGAGGAAATAATTGACATCCTCAGTATCATCATTGCGATATCTGAGAAGAACAGGCAATGCCAGAACGGAAAGAGGAAAGCATCCAAGAAAGACTATTAAAAAATGATAATATATGGGACCGGCGTGTCCTGCAACAGGTTTCAGGAACAGATCGGCCTGATATTTAATGAACTCCCTTAAAAACCAGAATCCGTTATTGATCATCTCAAGGCCAAACCACAATGAAGTAATTATCATGCAGGCAATACCGAAGATCAGTATATTCTTCCAGCTGGTGATTTTCCTGAATTTCACAGTTATCCAATAGACAAATACCGAAATACCTGTAATAAGTAAACCTACCGGTCCTTTGGTAAGTGTTGCCAGACCAATTGATATTCCGGCTAAAAGTGCATATTTAAAGCCTTTGGTGCCTGTAGTGCCTGTAATACTTTTGGAAACAAAAAACAGAGAGAGGAAAATGAAAAAGTTAAAGAAAGGGTCAATTATGCCTGATTTGAAGTAAAGATGAGGCAGGAAGGAACCTAAATAAACCAGGGCCCAAATCAATCCGAACTTTTCATCGAAAAGTCTCTTACCAATAAAATACAATAAAAGCAGGGAAAATATTCCTATTACTGCATTAGGAAAACGAGCAGCGAATTCATTAATGCCGAATAACTTCATACTCAGAGCCTGCATCCAGAAAAATAGCGGTGGTTTTTCCCAGAAAGGATGAAAGTCAATCTGGACGCGGCTGAAATTGCCGGTTACTATCATTTCACGCGCAGACTCGGCAAAATTTATTTCATCCCAGTCGAACAGATGAACAGACCCCAGAAATGGAATGAAAAATACAATTGCTGAAATTAATATAATATAGGGGTATAATTTTTTACTCATTACTGACTAGTTCACCAAAAGTTTCCATTTATAAATACCTGTCCTGGTAAAAAAGTACAGAAATGAAACTCTTAATACCCCAAACCCGTATTTAACGCTCCTTCTGAAATTAATGCTCGAGGCTTCTTCAAAATATTTTGTAGGGCATGTCAGTTCTGCAATTGCGTAACCATTGTAGAAAATAAGAGCAATCATCTCATTGTCGAAGATGAAATCGTTTGAATTTAAGTCAAAATTTATTTTTTTCAGTACTTCACTTGAATATGCCCTGTAACCAGTATGATACTCGGTAAGCTTTTCATTCATTAAAATATTCTGAATCATTGTAAGTATCCTGTTCGAGAAGTATTTATATTTAGGCATTCCTCCGTTCAGTGCACTTTTCCCGAGTATCCTTGATGCAAAAACAATTGGGTACAGACCACTCCCTATAACACTTACCATAGCCGGAATAAGCTGCGGCGAATACTGATAATCAGGATGTAACATCACCACTATATCGGCTCCCAATTCCAATGCCTTTTTGTAGCAAGTCTTTTGATTACCACCGTAACCTTTGTTTTCTTCATGCTGGATAATGTGCTTTATACCAAGTTTTGTCGCTACTTCAAAAGTACTGTCGTTACTGCAATCGTCAACAAGTATAACTTCATCCACAATATCCAGTGGTATCTCCCTGTAAGTTTTTTCGAGAGTTAAAGCTGCATTATAAGCAGGCAGTACAACAACTATTTTCTTGTTCTTATACATAAACTTTTTTATAGTACAAAATAATTAATCCCAATATTAAGAGAATAATAACTGATCTGAATGCCCATGTTTTAAAAACATCAATTGGCGGAGAAGGATCAACCTTCAGAATCCCATTATATCTGAATACAGGGTTGAGGAAATATAAGGTCCCATCGAGGCATTCAATCTCATTCCTTATATAAGTATCCTCTTTGCTAAAGTAATAAGATCCATTATTACTATTCTCTGTACTTTTTTCTATAATACCCTGCTGACCTATGAATTTTATTGTTTTTACATTCATGTTCAGTTTGAGCGAAAT
>PMIL01000150.1:0-6199 GCA_003157075.1 Bacteroidales bacterium
TATTATAATATTAGGAGGAAATTCGAGACTGCGGATTATCTCAAAACCGTCCATTTCCGGCATCTGAATATCGAGAATAACAAGATCTATATCCTGTCGTTTTGTTAACACATCTCTCGCCTCTACAGGATCACTGAACGTGCCTATCAGATTAAGGGATGTGGATTTACTCACATAACCTTCTAGGATTTTGCATGTTAAAATATCATCATCAACTATAATGCAGTTCATAGATACGAATTTAACATTTTATTCATGATTTATAATAAAAATTCAGGTATTTGAAGTCAAAGAATAAAAAATATATTTAATGTATTGAATTATATAATTTTACAAATTAAAGGCTGGAACTTGTTAACCTGGTGTGTTCACACCAAAAAAATGTCACAAGTGTCACCTGCCGAGCATCTGACTCCAAAAACTTTTTTGATGTGCATCAACTCCGTCAGCATTGGAATTAAGAATACCGAAATTTGGAACTCCTTTAATCTGAACTCTTCCATATTCCCACCAGGACCAGCTGACTCCTTGTTGATTTCCAGTAAATACTGGCCCTCCTTCTGAAGCTGATTTTCCATTGAGATACGGAATAAAAGTATTCGCCCAATCCTGTCCGTCTTTTGTACGCATATTATCCCCGCATTCGCCAACAAAGACAGGAGCTATATTTTTGGAATAAAGCCAGCCCCAGACATTGTTCATATACTTAATGTAATCTCCGCCTGAATCAAGTCCTGATTCGCTGACTTCGGTCGGATATTCATGGACGGAATAAACTACCTTATCAGGTACTGTAAGTGCGATTAAGGCATTTCCGATAGTAGCCTGCCGCAGGTCACCGGACGGTGCACCATTGTGATAAGCCTGAAGCCCTTCACAGATGATCATAGGTCCTGGATCGATAACGTGTATTGCGTTGCCAATTTTCTCATACACTAGCCTGTAATCAGTATTGACATTACCATCTCCCCAAGTAGCAGGTCCAAAGTGAGGCTCATTACGGATATCGTATCCGATTATAGCACTGTTGTTTTTAAATAAATTGGCGCGTATCTGCCAGATCTGCAAAAACATATCACTCGTTATGTTTCCCGGTTGACCATTTCCGTCTGTACCATCGGAGGCACCGCCTGAATCATACCATAACCCATTCCCGTTACTTGGATACCTGCTGTTATTTTCATTTAAATGGCTCTCAATTATGAATTTTAGGCCAATTGATGCGCCATAATTCACAACTGCCAGAAGAATCTGATTGTATTTCAGGCCTTTAAGATCAGGATTGGCGGAAGCATTAATATTTACAACCGGATTATTCAATATCTGCGCATCATCGGTGCAAATCCGGACACAATTAAACCCGTTTGAAACCAGCGCCTGAAGAGCAGGTTTATAATTGAAAGAACCAAGACCCCGGGGTGTGCCTCCGTACCAACCCCACCCAACTGAGCAGATTCGAACAGGTTCGTTATTCTGGTCGAGGATCTGGGAACCTTTAGTATGCAGGTATCCAGCAGGCAGTAAGCCTGAAGTACCCGGTACATGAAAAGAGAAGAGGGCAAGAAGCAATACAGCACAAGTACCCCTTGTCAATGTCCTTGTTATCAATGATTTTATTTTCATATTTTTTTATCTCTTAATTCTGAAAATTCCGACATTTCAACTATTCTGTTTTCTACTCTGGATATTTCAGATGCGAAAACTACTGAAAGAGTTCGCAAGGCTTCCCTGGAGTCTACAGCCACAGGTGTTGAGAAGAGAATGGAAGAGATCCAGTTATTCAGAATATTCTGATCTTCAGGATGATATGAGTTTTGAGCAGAAATCTTGAAATACTCCTCCTCTTTTTCAGAAAACTTTTTTACTGAAATTGAACCCAATGCCTCATCATATAAGATTTCTCCCAGAGTTCCCTGCAAGCGCGTCCTTCTTCCATTTGTTGCGGAATATCCGGTCATCGTACATGTTGCCGTTGTTCCTCCTTTAAATTCCATCATTACAACCTGATGGTCGACAACATCATTATTTGCACGCCATGCACATATGCCATAAGGGCCATTTGTTATTGCCTCCAGATGTGCTTCTTTGCTCTGTATCCTGCTGATATCTTTAGCCGGCCATTTATCAGGCAGACACTCAAAATAGATATGAAAAGCCGAATAGGGACATGTGTCTTTAACCTGACAATTATCAATGCAGCGATTGGTGCTTCCGGGTGGAGCGTTTTTCCTGGTAAAATATTTTAATGAGCCAAATGAAGAAACTTTCAGGCATGGTTCTTTGATCAGCCAGTTTAGATAATCAATATCATGAGAACATTTATGAAGGAGAAGGGAAGTATTATTTTTTTCGATGGCCCAGCGGCCTCTTACATAATTATGTACAAACCTGAAGTGACCAATGCCTTCCATGTGATCTATATGAACAAGCTGTCCGATTGTTCCGCTCCTGAGGAGCTGTCTTACCTTAAGAAATCCCTCCAGAAACCTTAGAGTATGGCATACCGCAACTACTCTCTTTTTATCGATCCTTGTCTTATCGATCAGAATGCAGTCTTCGATATTATCCGCCAAAGGCTTTTCTGAAAGGACATGCCAGCCTCGGTTTAAACATTCAATAACGGGCCCTGTATGTTGGTTATCCAGGTTAGCAATGATTGCCGCATCACAGTCATTTAATGTTGTTGTAAGGCTTTCCCAGCTGTTGAAAACCTGGCAGTTCTGTAAATTGAATTCTCGGGCAAAACTATTTCTCTTTTGGTCATCCGGTTCTGCAACTGCCACTATCCTTGCTGAAAATTCTGACGAAGATATTTTTCTGGAGAGCGCTGTTCCGCGGACACCTGCACCTATAACTGCAATCCGGAGCGGAATATTTGAAGGATTATTCATGGATAGAAATAAAAGAGTTTAGTAAGACTTTAAGTTTTCCAGATTTCTTTCATTTATTTGATCGTTCCCCAGTCAGAATCCATGAGCATTTTGGTAGACAGGACAGTGATACTCTTTCCTTTTAATTTCACACTTAATCCTGATGGTGTAATCGTGGTTTCTACGGGGTTAAGAGCAAATTTTCCATCCGATGGAATATCCTCGTCGTATACATATTTATATAGTTTATTTATTTTATTTTTGGTGTCAATTTTCAATAAGCCGTTCTTAGAATCATTTGCCTGATTAAGCAGGATAGATACCAGTGTGCCGTCAGGGTTTTTAAGCGAGATGAAAGAGATGGAAGTATCTGAAGCTGACTGATTAACAGATTTAAGAACAGATGCATATTTTGCAATGAAACGGGTGAACATTGCAAATCCATAGTATGCTTTATTTTCAGGAACCACTTTATCCAGGTATTCTTTCTTCCGGATATCGAATGTTCGTACCAGTTGCCATTGTCCATCCATGTCACCTCTGTTTGTAAAGCTCCAGCGGTTCATGGCATCGGTACCCAGATTTAGTGAAGTTATAATATCATGAGCATTCGAAAGTGCTGCCGCGGAACTTTTAGGGCCCGGATTATCACCTCCCCAGCCCAGCTTCATATTACCAAATTCGGAAATAAAGAAGGGCTTATTCATCTTATGAGCCCAATCCGCCCATTGTTTAACTGTTTTAGCACCATTGGTATCTATACCCCCGTATGAGTGAATATCATAAGCCCCAAGCCATGATGAGAAGTCAAGCTTATTTAAATTAAACGGAGGGAGATCAGTCCAATCAGGGCCAGACAGGATAACGCTGATTTTTCTTTTTAGAAATTCTTCGTAAACTCTTTTTACAGCGGGCGTGTATGGTGCATCATTTTTACCCATGCTCCACCAGTATCCCCATGTACCCCCGGGAGGCTCATTGGTTATGCAAAAATATTTAATGCAGGTATAGTTTTTGGTTTTAACAAGATATTCAACCAGAGTACCTATCCCATCTGCAAAATCATCCAATGATCTTGGAGCACTAAGAATAGGATGTACTCCCGGGTAGGCATTCCATTCTATATTCTGGCACATTTGCTGCAAGAACACATCAACATCATTTTGCTGGCAATAATCCAGGACTTTATACAATGCCTGCATATCCTCACTGTTCCATGTAAATTCATGTTTATTTGGCTCATATGATTTGGCCATCAGCTCGACTCTGATAAAATCAAGGCCAAGCCATCTTGCATGGTTACACAAATCTGTCCATGCTTCAGTTTTCGCTACAGGAGGTGTTCCCGCCCATGCGCTGCCTAACGGGCTATCTTCCCTGACAGGGAACTTGTATTTTTGGTTTTCGAGAGGGCGTATGTTATTTATAACATGCCAGGAGGCGCCAATGCCACCCATCATTTTATGAATAACCGAATCTGTAAAAACCGAATATGAAAATGCTTGACCATTTGCAGCCGTCAAAGCAGATACTGCAAGCAGAGTGCTGATTATGAGGTGTTTTCTCATTGTGATGATCTTATTTTGATAAAATTAGTTTCAGAAGATGCCCGGAAGCTTATTTCGCGACCTGACAAGTGTAAAATCAGGCAAATACTTAAAAAATAAAGTTACCACTAACATTCTTTATTTCATTCGAATATAGTTAAAATCTTTAAATCTGAACCATCTGGACAGAAACCTGAAACAATCAATAGCTATATATACTTATAATAAATATGTGTTCTGTCTTAAGGTTATTTTTATAACAACCGGAATATTTAACTAGTGTGTACTTTTTTGCTGACGATAAGAGATATTTTATTTCTGAGAGTTATATCATGCCGGTCTTTTCTGATATAATTGTTCCAGATGATTATTGATGCTGCAAATATTATAATAGTTGCAATAGTTACTTTGATAAGATAGGGAACAATACTTATGATTTTTCGGATCCTGTTATTTAATTTGTACATGAATCTTTCCAGATGGTTATCCGGAAGCCGGTAATCACCAAAAATATCTTTGTTTTTGCGGATGAAGTTCTCAATATTTTTTTCGTTAATCGACGGCATATATAATTTTTAATAAAGACTACAGGTTTTAAAAAATGATGCTTGTCTTAACCTGCTACTGATTATATTAATAATAAAATAAGGGAAACTGTTGAAATTTACTTAAATTCAAAGTGTAAAAACACATCATTTTCATAAGAATAATAGCCTGTATCTTCNNTAAAGCTGGTGAAGGCCAACCAGATTTGTTCAGGTATTAATATTCATTTTGTGAGCGGTCAGGAAAAAGATCTTGATATGATTGCTGCAGCAGGATTCAGGTTTATTCGTATGGATTTTGGATGGCAGGATATTGAGAGTACAAAGGGTATTTATAACTGGGCAGACTATGATGAATTAACAGCTAATCTCAATAAGCGTGGAATGGGTGCCATATTTATATTCGATTATTCTAATTCGCTTTATGAGGATAAGGTTCATTCCACTGACCCGTTAACAAACAAAGAACAGACAGACATTGCCTCACCACAAAAATCCGAAAGCGTTGCGGCATTTGCACGATGGGCATCTGCCTCTGCCAGGCATTTCAGGGGAAGTAATATCATCTGGGAGATTTGGAATGAGCCAAACATTTTTTTCTGGAAACCCAAACCTGATGTTAAACAGTACATTGCCCTTGCCATTGCTACATGCAAGGCAGTCAGGGCAGCTGTTCCAGATGCCACTATTATAGGTCCCGCTTCTTCCGAAGTGCCGCTACCGTATCTGGAATCATTCCTGGCATCCGGAGTTCTGGATTATCTTGATGCGGTGAGTGTTCATCCTTACCGTGATTACACAAAGTCACCCGAAACTGCCGATACCGATTATAAAAATCTGCACGTGCTGATTGAAAGGTATGCTCCGGCTGGGAAAAAGAAAATACCTGTAATCAGCAGTGAATGGGGTTATTCATCTTCCGCAGAGGGGGTTTCATTAGAGAAGCAGGAAGCCTATATTGTCAGAATGCAATTAAGTAACCTTCTTAACGGAATCCCTGTCTCAATCTGGTATGACTGGAAAAATGACGGGGATGACCCAACGGAACATGAACAAAACTTTGGCACCGTGACCTCAGATCTGAAACCAAAACCAGCTTATACTGCTATCCAGACAATGAATAAGCAGTTGAAAGGATTCACATTGCTTCGCAGGCTTAAACTTAAAAGCGATAATGATTATGCATTGCTTTTTAAAAATGATAACGGAACCTATAAGATAAGCGCATGGACAAGCG
>PMIL01000150.1:6285-7250 GCA_003157075.1 Bacteroidales bacterium
CCCGGGAATTGTAAAATCAATATATTTAAGATAAAATGGAGGAGTTAAATATGAAAAGAAAATTAATTGCTGGATTTAGCCTGATTCTTATTTCAGTTTCTTTAAGTCAGGTCATTAACAGCCAGGTTGTTGGGCTGGTTAAGGAAAAGCTTGCTGAACAGGTTATAAGTGTGGGTGGTCCTGATGCTGATATTCAGGGCTTTACGTCTATTGCGATTCAGATTGCCCTTGATGCAGTTAAAACAAGGGGAGGAGGGATTGTAAAGCTTAATCCCGGCATCTACAATATTACCGGTCCTTTAAGACTTTCTGACAATACTTCATTGATCGGATCGGGACCATCGACAATACTGAAAAAATGCGATGGATTTAAAACCAGGTTTACTGTTGATGCAGACTGGGGAATGCTTAAAGCTGTCGTTGAAGATCCGAGCGGTTTTAAAAAAGGGATGGGAATTCAGCTATATGATGATGAGCATAACCAGGGATGGGCTGTTACTACAGCCATCATCACTGATATAAATAACAATATAATATATTTTGATAACCGGACTGATAATGATTACATATCGTCATTGAACGGGACAGTATCAAACGGCTGTTCGGTCGTTGAAGCTGTCAATGCAGAAAATGTCAGAATAGCTGATTTTATTATTGAAGGTAACAAAAGTACGAACGACTATATAAACGGATGCCGTGGAGGCGGAATCTATATTCACAAATCAAGAAACTGTATTGTGGAAAATGTTAAGATAAATGAGTTCAACGGTGATACTTTCAGCTGGCAGATTACGGAGAATATTACAGTCAGGGGATGTGAGGCTGCGAACGGTAACGGACTGGGTTTCCATCCTGGCACAGGATCTGACCATTCAATTGTTGAAAACTGTATAAGTCACAATAATAAGGGAGACGGGATCTTTCTCTGCTGGCGTGTGCAAAATGGGATTTTCAGAAACAATACA
>PMIL01000253.1 GCA_003157075.1 Bacteroidales bacterium
TAGGAAGTACCCCGATCTTGAGATTAGTAAAACTTAGTTTTAAAAAGACTTTTTTCATAAGCATGAAAATTAGGATTTAGGTTAATTAAATTTTCGACAAGGTTATGTTAAATGCTTGATTATTTGGTTACATCGGAGTTACAATAATGTTAAATCCGGACGAACAATTTACGGCTCTTTAAATGACCTAACCAAATATAAAAAGATTAGTTTTTAACAAATTATGAGCCGGCCATGTTGATATCTTTTTGCAGAATTTCTTTGATTATAATTTGTGTAGCACCGGCATTTCCTTTCACATATTTTGATGCCATTTCAGCTGAGTTTGTGAAGATTTTATCATCAGAAAGCCATAAATTCAAAATTCTTTTAAAATCATCAAAAGTGACAAACGATTTTGCCCCTCCCAAACTCAGAAGATCAACAGCCTCTTTGAAATTTTTATATTTAGGGCCAAACATTACAGGAATTCCCCAGCAAGCCGGTTCGAGAATATTGTGAATCCCTTTCCCGAATCCGCCGCCAATAGCCGCAATATTTGCGTAACGATATGCTGAAGAAAGCATGCCTATATTATCGAGAATAAGTACTCGTGCATCAACCGTAATTTCACTGTTTTCAGAAAATCTGACACACTTTACCTTAAAAAGCTTTTCAAGACGACTGATATTTGCCGGGTCAATTTCATGAGGCGCAAAAACCCATTTCATCTTCATCGGAAACATGTTGATATACTTTGCAATTATCTCCTCATCCTGCCACCAGCTGCTGCCTGCGAGCAATAACTTTTCATCTCCGCGGAAATGTTCAAGCTTAGGAATAGTTCTGGCTGTGCCAGCTATCTGAACTACTCTGTCGAACCTCGTGTCGCCAGCAAGAGAAACCTTCTGTATCCCGATACCCCTAAGAAGATCAAGTGACTGTTGATTCTGTACAAAGATTTTTTCAAACTTCCTTAACATCCCCCTGAAAAACGACCCGTACCATTTGAAAAAATGCTGGCCTGGACGAAATATTCCGGAAATAAGATATAATGGAATTCCAGTACTGCTCAGAGCAGAAATATAGTTATTCCAGAATTCATACTTTACAAATATCACAAACTCAGGTCTGACCAGATCGATGAATTGCGCAGCATTTCCCGGAGTATCGATAGGAAGATAACTGATACAATCAGCACTATCATAATTTTTCCTTATCTCATACCCGGAAGGAGAAAAAAATGTGAGTAAAATTTTATATTCCGGTATCTCCTTTTTAATTGCTTCAATCACCGGTCTTCCCTGTTCAAACTCCCCAAGAGATGCACAATGCATCCATATAGTCCTGTCCCCTGATTTAATCTTTGCTGATATTTTATCGGCCCATCTTTTTCTTCCTTTTACAAAAAGGGATGCTTTTGAATTAAACGGTGCAACTAAATGCGCAAGTGCCGAGAAGATGAAAATTCCGATATTGTATATTATTTTCATGAAGTTTTTTTCAACCGGCCAAAGTTAGCAAAAAGGAACAACGATGCAAGGAATTAACTGAAGGGACTGAGAGACGAGGAGACTAAGGGACTTAGAGACTTAGAGACTTAGGGACAATATCAAAATTTCAGGTGACTCGTCCTGATTTTTGTTTACTTTTTCTGTAACCCTATTTCAGGACAAGACAGTCTTCGTCTCTTACTCCCTCCGTCCTTTAGTCTCTTAGTCCTCACCATTATGCCATTATTTAAATAAGTCCTATTTTTGTATGATTATATAATAATAGTATGGTAAGACTTATTGCACTGATTATCTCAATTGTATTACAAATCATTGCTGCAATTATCGCATTGAGATTCATGAAGCTTACCAAGTACAGGCTTTCCTGGATACTGCTTTCTCTTTCCTTTGTATTCATGGCTGTCATGAAGATTATTCAGCTTTTTGAATTTTTCCGTGGCACTCCTTCTTTTACATGGCAGATGATTGATGAATGGATAGGAGTTCTCATTTCTGTTATGATAATTGTAGGTGTCATTCTGATTCGCGAATTGTTTTATTCCCTAAAAAGGGCAGACACAGATCGTTTGCGCTCTGAAAAGAGAGTCATTAATGCAATAATAAACACCGAGGAAAATGAGAGAAAGAGGTTTGCAAAAGATCTTCATGATGGGCTGGGGCCCATTCTGTCAACAGTAAAAATGTCTCTTTCGGCACTTACAGACAGAATAAAAGATCCTTCGGGTTTAGTGATTCTTAATAATACTAATCATCTTGTTAATGAAGCTATAAGCACAATTAAGGATATCTCAAATAACCTGAGCCCTCATGTTTTATCAAATTTCGGGCTGGCAAGCGCAATAAGCGCATTTACCACAAAAATTAACCAGACTAAAGCAGTTGAAATTGACTTCAAATCAAATATGGAAGCTCAGCGGCTTGATAACGACAAAGAGGTGGTAGTTTATCGTGCTGTATGTGAACTTATTAACAACTCTGTTCTGCATTCCGGAGCTTCCAGAATTGAGATCGAATTAAACAAACACGAAAAATTTGTTACCTTGCAGTTTTATGATAACGGTCGCGGCTTTGACACATCTTCACTCAGCAGGGAAGACACAAAAGGGATGGGATTATCAAATATTGAAACAAGGGTTAAAACCGTCGAAGGAGTATTTATCCTGGAAAGTACTCCGGGAAAGGGAACCAGCGCTCTTATCAAACTGATTGAATGACCTTTATTAAAGCGGAATAAGCAATAATGGAAAAAATACGGATAATAATTGCGGATGATCACCAACTCTTCCGAAACGGCTTAAAAATACTCTTAAATGCTTTCCCCGAATTTGAGGTCACAGGAGAAGCTTCAAACGGTGAAGAATTTCTGAAACTCCTGAAAAACACTCCGGCAGATGTTGCTCTTATGGATATTAACATGCCTGAAATGGATGGGATTGAAGCCACGAGAAAAGGTCTGAAACTTTGTCCGGGAATAGACATCATCGCCCTTTCCATGTATGGTGAGGAAGAGTACTATTATAAAATGGTAGATGCCGGTGCCAAAGGATTTCTTGTAAAAGACTCCGCAATATCCGAAGTAAAAGAAGCGATACTCACTGTAAGAAAAGGAGGCAGCTATTTCTCGCAGGAGCTCCTTTATCATGTCATACAAAAAATCAAATACCGCGAACATGAGAGCAAATCCGCAAACCTCTCAAAGAGAGAAAAAGAGATTTTATTTAAAATATGTGAAGGACTCTCTAATCAGGAGATTGCCGAAACTCTTTTTATAAGTAAGAGAACAGTGGATAAACACAGAGCCAACCTCCTGGGAAAAACAAACTCAAAGAACACAGCCAGCCTGATTTTATTTGCAATAAGGAATAAGCTAATAGAGATATAGGTGGAATGTATGATGTTTTATAGATAATAGGCGATTGATGATTGAATACATCATTTATATACAATCATAAATAATACATTTCCTGATATGGCAGAATCTCACGATCTTGGCAAGAAAGGTGAAGAACTCGCTATAGAACACCTTAAAAAAGCAGGTTTCAAAATCCTGTTCCAGAACTGGCAATGGGGAAGGAACGAAATTGACATTATTGCCGAAAACGACAAATTCATTGTTTTCGTGGAAGTAAAAACCAGAAAGGAAGATTTTCTGATATCGCCCGCACAGGCAGTTACCCATAGCAAACAACGAGCAATAATTTTCGCTGCCAGCGGATACCTGAAAAGATACGGGATTGACAAGGAAAGCAGGTTCGATGTTATAAGTGTAATCCAGACCAAAGATTCTTTTGAGATCGATCATATCGAAGATGCGTTTTATGCAACTTTGCATTAAAAGAACTAACACAGAAGACCAAAGAGAATTAAACAACCAGCAAACATCAGTACTATGGATATAGTAGCATTAAGAGACTATTGCATCTCAAAGAATGGAGCCGGAGAGAGTTTCCCGTTCGGAGATGACACCCTCGTTTTTAAAGTAAAAGATAAAATATTTGCTCTCGTAAATCTCTATGGGGATTTGAGTATAAATCTTAAATGTGATCCCGCTCTTGCCATCGAATTAAGAGAAAGATATTCAGCCGTTACAGCAGGTTACCATATGAATAAAAAACACTGGAATACTGTCTTGCTTGACGGATCTGTTCCTGATAAGGAGGTGTTTTCGTGGATCGACCATTCTTACAGCCTGATATCAGGAAAGCATTAAATCATCTCTATAATTGAACAATCGAACATTTGAACAATCGAATGCAGAAATAAGAACATTATAATTCTGATTTCTTCATTCGTTTGTTCTATTGTTCTTACTTAAAAAAATATCAAATTTAATCTGCCCCAGTTAAAAGGTCATCCCCAGCCGAAAGGAAAACATTTTCTGAGTAACCACATTCGATGGCTGATCGCCGTTATCCCTGGTAATATCAAATAAGTATTTTTCAAATCCAATCCCAATGATAAAGCTATTATTCCCTGCAAGAGGATATTCCATTCCAGCCATTACATGAAAGGAAAGATTGAATAAGTTCAGTTCCTGTGACGCATTACCTCCTTTAATATCGAGCGATGGAATATCTGCCCTGCCTGCGATTAAGATTTTTGGATCCAATCCGATATCTGTAAAAAATCTCCCGAAACCGATCCGGTCTGTCTGGAGTTTTATACCGAGAGGTACGGAAAGATAAGTTATTTTATATGTGATTGCTTCTCCGGGCTGGACTGTTAAAATTGTATTGCTGTAATCCTTTAGCTCGAAATGTGAGATATCTTTATTGATAAGTCTTCCGCCGGAATTAATAATATTTATCCCCGAAGAAAATGAATAGTTGGGACCAAAATATTTGTTATATGAGATGCCGAAATTAAATCCGGGAACCACTCCGTCATTGCGGGTATCATAACTGTCAGTTGAAAACCAGCTGATCAGAGGATCAAAATGAATGCTGAAATTAATGAAAGGCTGGACAGCGTCAGTTTGGACATATGGATTATAATTTTGCCTGTTATCCTGTGGAGGATTTGGAATAATGACAGGCCGGTAAGGTCGCATACGCATCCAGGGAGAATAACCTGGCTGGGCATTTGTATTCAGGCAAATTAATGTCAAAAAAACAGTGATTATTGATATAATCGTTCTGGTTAAGGGTTTATAATTGTATTTCATTGCTTAAAAGAGTAAGTTAGATTATCAATTAAAACCTCGCGTATTATTAATATTGTCATGAAGTTATAATGGCAAATACTGTACCAATTTTAAATTTGATGAAATTATGGGAAGAAAATGAACAATTAAACAATTGAACCTTAGAACATCTGAATTCAGAAATAAGAACATATATACTTCTGAATTCTTCAGCCGTTTGTTCTATTGTTCTAATTTCATTAAAGTTCACTGAAATCAGTTTTTATTTATTTTTATTTTGGTAGCTTGGTCGCCGATTAAATTCAATTATTTTCTGAATTTTTTATTATAGAATTCAAAATATGAAAAAACAATTTTTTCTGACAATGCTTTTGGCGCTGATTATTGTGCCGTCTTTTGCTCAAAAGAAAAACAGTGCCAGCACTACAAAAATTGAGGAAGGTTACAAGTTTACTCCTGTTGTGGAATTGAAGGCAACCCCGGTGAAAAACCAGGCCAGTACCGGCACTTGCTGGTGTTTTGCAACAACATCATTTATTGAATCAGAACTTCTAAGACTGGGAAAAGGGGAATATGATCTTTCTGAAATGTTCATTGTAAGAGATAACTATACCGATAAGCTTAACGACAACTATCTGCGTCAGGGAAAAGGCAACCTTGGTCCGGGCAGCGTAGGCCATGACTGGATGTACGGGTTTAAAAATTATGGAATAGTTCCGGATGAGGTTTATAATGGTCTCAACTATGGTTCGCCGACTCACAATCACGGTGAACTTAATGCGTTCATAAATGCTGTTGCAGCCGTTCCTGTACAGAGGAAAAATGAAAGTGAACAGTATCATAAAATTGTGGATGCAATTCTGGATACATATCTGGGTAAAATTCCGGAAAACTTTACATATAAAGGAGTAAATTATACGCCAAAATCATTCGCTGCAAGCCTGGGAATTAATCCGGGTGATTATGTCGAAATAACCTCATTTACTCATTTCCCGTTCTACACCCAGGGACTGCTTGAAATACCCGATAACTGGAGAATGGAGAGATACTACAATGTTCCTCTTGATGAATTGATCCAGACAATGGATTATGCCTTGCATAATGGTTATACGATCGCCTGGGATGGAGATGTAAGCGAGAGGGGATTCTCTCATTCAAAAGGGGTAGCTATATTTCCCGAATTGTCAAAAGTTGATAATTATTCCACAACTGATCGCGCCAGACTTGAAAAAATGAGCCTTGGGGAACGTTCTGAAGAAGCTTTTAAATTTGCATCACCCTTCCCTGAAGTAAATGTGACTCAGGAGATCCGCCAGGCAGGATTTGAAAACTTTACCACCACCGATGATCATCTTATGCATCTCACCGGCATTGTTAAGGATCAGAACGGGACTAAATATTATATTACAAAAAACTCATGGGGAACAGACAGAAATACTTTTGGAGGATATCTGAATATGTCTGAGAGCTATGTCCGCGCCAAGACAATATCGATTTTGGTGCATAAAAATGCTATTCCAGCTGAAATAAAGACGAAACTGGGATTGTAAGATTGTCCAGTGGTCCTGCAGGTCCTGCGGTCTTGCGGTCAGAAATGCAAATAAATATAATGACTGCAAGACTGCATGACCGCACGACTGAATGACTTCATTAATCCACCAGCAGATTACAGCCCCGTATATCTGAATTATCGAATCTGCCCAGCACTTCAAATCCACCGTCATTATGAACTTTGCCCAGATCACTTGTGGCAATAAAGGAACAGGAGTTAATATTTGCAAGATCAATAATGTTAATCCCTCCTGTTTGGCCAGTTTCATTAATAATTGTAAGAGGATCCATCGGATCCCTGATCACTATTTTCATCCATGGAGGACAATAAAATATCCCTTCATCTTTTGAATAAGCCTGACTCAATAATTCGGTCATTCCATATTCCGAATGAACTGAAGATACGTTTAGTCTTTCCTTAAGAATCGCATGAAGCTCATACCGGGTCAATTCCTTTCTTCTTCCCTTCATTCCTCCAGTCTCCATAACTATAACTCCTGACAGATCGGGAGACCTGTTTTCTGCAAGATCTGTGAGGGCAAAGCTTACCCCAAGCAGCAAGATTTTTTCTTTTCTTTCTCTTGCCCTTTTAAGTACAGTAATAAGTTCTTCAAAATTGTCTTTATAGAAACCACTTTCAGGATACTGACTTCTACGGATAAGATAATCAGCCATATAAACCAGTGAGGAACCTTTTCTTTCTGTGTATGAAGGAAGCAATGCCACAATAAGAAATTTTTCAGGCTCGCCATAAAACAGTCTGAAAGATTTCAAAAAGCTATCTTCGTAGAGGCTTAAATCATTAATGAAATGTTTCCCGGGTGTAAACCCTGTTGTTCCACTGCTTTCAAAGATCATCTCAACAGGAAGATTTCCGGTAACAATCTTATGATTTCTGAAGAATTCAACAGGAAGAAAGGGGATATCTTCCGGAGTCCTTATTTCAGCAGGATTTTTACCAAGACTGATTATAAAATCATGGTAAACCGTATTATGGTTAAATTGATAGTTAAAAATTTGTAAGGCAGTTTCCCGGAAATCATGAGTGCTCTTAATGTTGAAGATCCGTTTATGCAGATTTTCAAATTCAGTTATCATTTGCCCGGGAAAGTTGAAGATCCGTCAGGCTGGGTAATCCACTGGAAAGTACATTCACCATAGGGCACTGATTGCCTTGTCTCATTAATAATGCTGATAATTCTGAACTTTGTATAAACATCAGAACCTGATCTGTAAATCCATACCTGGTTAGTAATTATGGGATCTGCCATATCCAGCCATTGCGATACAGAAACAGTTTTGAGATTATCGAAGGCGGTTTTTGCAGATGCCTCATCGGGATAATCATCCAATTTATAAAAAGATGGTTTCAGATTATTTGTTTGCAATGTCAAACTTGGAGGAACGTAACCAGTATTAAGAAATAATGTGATATCGGGGCCGGGATTCAGATCTGTAGAGAGAAGCTTTGCAGAGGAAAATGAGAAACCATAATTGAAATATGTGACAGCAAAATGGGTGATATTGTCGATAGTATCAATGCCGGAGGTACGGGTTGGTTCTTTTTTTGTACATCCTGCAACAATTATCATGAATGACACTAATATTAATTCTACCCTCTTTATCATAAATACAAAGATAACAGATTAATATTAAATGCGGATTGAGGATATTTTTAATCCGCAATCCGCAATCCGCATTTTGCTTTTATTCCCCTCTGATCGCTGTAATCCCCGGCAATTTCTTCCCTTCCATATATTCAAGCATAGCGCCGCCACCAGTTGAAACATAGCTTACTTTATCGGCAAGTCCGTTTTTATTGATTGCAGCGACTGAGTCGCCGCCACCGATAAGACTGTAGGCTCCTTTTGATGTTGCTGCTGCTATCGCCCTGGCAATGGCAGTAGTCCCCTTTGAGAATTTCTCCATTTCAAAAACACCCATAGGCCCGTTCCAGAGAATTGTCTTTGAATTCTCAATAACTGTTGAAAATTCCTTTATGGTTTTCTCAGCAATATCAAGTCCCAGCCATCCGTCTTCAACTTCATTGATTGCAGAAACTTTTGTATTGGCCTCATTATCAAACTTATCGGCATTAAGACTGTCAACAGGAAGATAGAGATTAACCTTCTTTTCTTTAGCTTTTTCAATGAGCTTTAAAGCGAGATCAAGTTTGTCCTCTTCGCAGAGTGATTTTCCTATTTTGCCACCCATGGCTTTTATAAAAGTATAAGTCATTCCACCACCGATAATAAGATTGTCAACCCTGTTAAGGAGATTTTCAATCAGCATGATCTTATCAGAAACTTTTGCGCCNNAAAATAATCAGCCATAACTGCAGTGGTAGCATGAGCGCGATGTGCAGTCCCGAATGCGTCATTTACATAAATTTCGGCGTAACCTGCAAGCTTCTTAGCCATCTCTTTCTGCCTGATCTTCATTTCAGCTTTTGCGGCTTTCTTTTCTTCATCAGTAACTGTTTCAGGAAGAATGGGTTTTCCTTCTTCTTCAGGATAAAAACGAACATTCTCCAGAAGAAGGATCTCTCCTGGCTTCAGGGCAGCAGACATATTAACTGCAGATTCTCCAAGGCAGTCATCAGCAAATAATACTTTCTTCCCAAGAAGTTTTTCCAGAACGGGAAGTACAGGCTTAAGTGAGTATTTTTCCATTCGACCCTCAGGCCTTCCCAGATGTGACATGAGGATCAGGCATCCGCCATCATTAAGAATTTTATTAATTGTAAGCAATGCTCCCCTTATGCGGGTATCATCTGTTACCGTAAATGTCTTTTTGTCGAGTGGCACATTGAAATCGACCCTGACAATTGCCTTCTTCCCTTTGAAATTGAAGTCCTGAATCATTTTCATAGATCAAATATTTTTATTTAACACAAGAAATTTATCTTTTTACAAACCTACATTTTTTTTAGAAATATTCGTTTGCATTAAAGTCTCAAAATATTAATACTTTGTGTACCTCTGTGTCTTCTTTGCGGAGCTCTGTGACAGTTCTTAATTTTTTTGATTACACAGAGGGTTACTGAGTAAAACTGAGAACCACTGAGAGAAAACATAACCGGTATTAAGAACCGGACTTATATATTAATTTTTATACTTCATAGA
>PMIL01000295.1:0-15592 GCA_003157075.1 Bacteroidales bacterium
GGCTTCAATAACCTGGGTAAGAGTAGTCTGTTCAAAGTTGGCAGCCCCTTTCACAGTATTAACAAAATTAGGTATCAGGTCTGCTCTGCGCTGATATGATGTTTCAACATTGCCCCACTGGCTTGTTACTGTCTCCTGCATTGTTACCATTCCATTATAAACTTTTGTACCCCACATTATACCGCCTAAGACAACAAATGCAAGAAATGCAACGATAATAATTGATATTAAACAACCCTTTTTCATATTTATCTTTTTAAAATTTCATCAAAGTTAACATATCGCTTTGATAAATCAATTATTCATTTTTAACTTTAATAGTTTTTTAACCGCAAAGGGGCCCAAGCGTTAAAAAATAGCCTGGTGGGCTATTTTAGCGAAGGGGCCAGATTGCCGCGCCGGGGTGTAACTACGCTACCACAATCTACTTCTTCTTATCTTTCGTTTCATTGAACACCGAAGTTGCTGTAGCAATTACTCCGGCAATGTCAGTCAGGTTTGAAGGAATTATCAGCGTGTTATTTGTTTTAGCAATATTTCCAAAGGCCATCAGATATTGTTCAGCTATTCTGAGGTTTACAGCATTTAGCCCGTTTTCTTCGGAAATTGCTGATGAGATAGCTCTTAACCCGTTAGCTGTAGCTTTGGCAAGTTGTTCGATCTCAGATGCCCGACCAGCAGCTTCATTTATCCGCTTCTGCATCTCACCTTCAGAATTCTTGATAAGAGATTGTTTATCACCTTCAGCTACATTTATTTTTGCCTGTTTTGCACCTTCCGATTCGGCAATAATTGCTCTCTTTTCCCTCTCAGCCCTCATCTGTTTTTCCATTGCATCTTTTATGCTCTGAGGAGGAGAAATATTTTTAACTTCATACCTGGTAACTTTCACACCCCAGGGTTCACTTGCTTTATCCACAGCTTCAACAATAGTAACATTAATGGTCTCGCGTTCTTCGAAGGTTCTGTCAAGTTCGAGCTTTCCGATTACGCTTCTCATGGTGGTCTGAGCTATCTGGATTGATGCAAATCTGTAATTATCGATTCCATAGGATGCTTTTTGAGGATCAAGGACCTGCAGATAGAGAATACCGTCCACTTCAACAGCGATATTATCTCGTGTTATACAAATCTGTGGTGCAACATCAATAGCCTGTTCCTTAAGAGTATGCCTGTACCTGACTTTATCGAAAAAGGGGATAAGAATCTGAAAACCTGCTGTATAAGTAGCTTTGTATTTTCCGAGTCTCTCAACAATAATTGCTGTTCTCTGGGGAACAATCTTGATCATGGATATAATCAGGATAAATCCCAAAAAGATTATACCTATAAGAATAAAGGTTGTGCTTGATCCTTCCATTTTAATTATTTTTTAGGTTCAACTATTAATTTAAAACTGTCTTTTTCAATGATAAGAACTCTTTGCCCTTCTCTGATCTCAGAAGAAGATTCTGCAGTCCATGTTGTTCCCTTAAATTCTACTTTTCCTTTTTTAATACCACCAAAATCGACAGTGGCAAGTGCTTCTTTTCCGGTAAACTCATCTTCAACATCTTCAGATTTGGTATTTATACTGTTCAGGAATTTTTTCTGAATTATTTTTCTTAGAGCGAGAAGTAATATACTGGATGTTATGGCAAAAATTATTATCTGCAGGTTGGTTCCAGGATGCCCTGTAAGGCAGACAAGTGCAGTAATCCAGGCGCCAAGTCCGAAGAAGAAAATTATAAATCCGGGCATGATCAGTTCAAGAATAAACAGACCCAGCCCCAGGATGAACCAGAATATTTCAGGTCTGGAAAAAATGTTTGTGATCATAAGGAATAATTTAAGGTTGTTGCGAGATAAATGTTTTGAATAAAGTAAAGATATAATAAATAAAGCATAAAATTCAAAAGAAGTGAACTGAGCCTCCGGTACGATAACAGCTTATTTTTTTATTATAGAGTCATTAATGCTTCTTAACCAGGTCCAAACCTTTTTGGAATAGAAGTTCAGGTTTTCGCAGGTAAAATCACCTTCCATTTTTATAAGGCTTCCTTTATAGGTACCCGAAGTTTCCGAGAACTGATAACAGATATACTCAAGTGAACCGGCATCAGCTGCGACATTCTTTTGTGCAGTTACTTTGCTCGAAGAAATATTTTTAATATATCTGACGTATTTAATTAACTCACCTGAAGGAATTATTTTACCGGAAAAGACGCACTTCTCCAAATTATCATGTACCTGTTTTCCGCTGAGTTTGAAGTTCTGATCCGGGAAAATCCATTCCTGTGGATTTCTGTATGTAAGAACCTTTCCTTCATTGTCAATAATGAATCCATTGTGCTGATAACCCCAGGCATAATTTACATAGTCGACCTGAAATAGTAGTGCCTGCTTTTCATTAATGACTGTATTTTTTTTACAACCGGTAAAAACAGCAATGATAAACAGTATAAAAAAAATCTTAAACAGAGTAATTTTCATTAATTGTCTTTTATGAATAGTATTTTTCAAAAAAGGAAACGGTATAAACAGTATCATTAGCATTGGGCTACAAATTTATTTAATATACCGGTACACGGATAAGTGATTTAAATAAATTTTATAATTACGATTTTTTTTTGTAAATTATTGGGCAGGAATTAACAAGGAACTGTGCCGGGTCCCTAAATATCTCATCCGTTGTTCAGACGGGATAAGTGGCTAAAATACAAATAAATATATATTCTGTATGGATGCACTTTCAAATTCTAACCATTTAAGGAGATAAGTGAGATGGAAAAGTTTTTTGATTATTTTGATGGTCGGTACAGAGAGTCTATACTTAAAAAGGCTCCTGTTGATGATGGTCCTGTTATAACTATATCCAGACTGACTGGTTGCGATGCCCGTCAGGTAGCCGCTGTGCTGGCAGATAATCTTAACCGGCGGTTTGGTACAACAAGATGGAAATGGGTTGATAAAGATATTATCTATGCAATTGCAAGAGAGTTAAATACGGATACTCAAAGGGTAGAAAATTACTATAAAGGAATTGAGTTATCTAATATTTCAGAAATGATTATGGCTTTTTCAGGAGGGTTCGTGAGTGACCTCAGAGTAAAAAAAGCTATAAAGGATGTGGTATTATCGATGTGCAAGGAGGGATATGTTATTTTAGTCGGTAGAGGAGGTGTATCAATAGCCCATAATATTGCTGATGCTCTCCACATAAGATTGATTGCGCCATTTTACTGGAGAGTTGAGAATGTGATGAAAAAGAAAGAGATGAACATCGAAACAGCTGAGAAATATGTTATAGATACTGATGAAAAGCGGTTTAACCTTATACAGGCTTTTCAGGATAAGAAGCCTCTTAACATAGATTATCTGTTTGATGCTTCGATCAACCGGGGTTCTTTCACTATTGATGAAATAGCTGAACTGATACTTTCAATGTATGAGAAGAAAGTCTGCAGGCAGATAGAAAGAAGAAAAAGGATTAATATTAACCGGTGAATATATAATTACATACCACTGCAGTCAGATATCTTTTTTATATGCTCACTCAGCCTTCTGTCAAGATTCTTTTTATAGGCATCCCAGTCAGTAATAGGGTATTTTGCCACACCGCTGTCAATAGCAGCTTTAGCAACGGCAGGAGCCACACAGGATATTAGCCTGGGGTCAATTGGTTTGGGAATTATATATTCCTTTCCGAATGAAAGTCTTTCAAGATTATATGCTTTTAATACGGAAGCAGGGACAGGCTCTTTCGCAAGTGAGGCAAGAGCTTTTGAGGCAGCAAGTTTCATCTCCTCATTTATTGTTGAAGCTCTTACATCGAGAGCACCCCTGAATATGAACGGAAACCCAAGAACATTATTTATCTGGTTAGGATAATCAGATCTTCCTGTAGCAAAAATCATATCGTCCCTGGTTGCCATAGCATCTTCAAACGATATTTCAGGATTTGGATTGGCCATTGCAAAGATTATAGGATTATCTGCCATAGATGCCAGCATTTCTTTTGACATCATACAGGCTGCGGAGAGGCCAAGAAAAAGATCGGCTCCCTTAACTGCCTGTTCTATAGTATCGAGATCTCTGCCAGTAACGAACTCCTGCTTATATTTATTCAGATCCTTCCTCTTTTTATTGATCACACCCTTCGAATCGCACATCACAATATTCTCTCTTCTTATTCCAAGAGAAACATATAATCTTGAACAGGAGATTGCAGCTGCCCCTGCTCCGCAGACTACCATCTTTACATCCTCTATTTTTCTGTTGGTTATCTCGAGAGAATTCAGAAGACCCGCGGCAGAGATAATTGCTGTTCCATGCTGATCATCATGAAATACCGGAATGTCGAGTATCTTTTTCAGCTCAGTTTCAACCTCGAAACATTCTGGTGACTTAATATCTTCAAGATTAATGCCGCCGAATGTAGGAGCAATCTGTCTGCAAAACTCTATCAGTTTAACCGGATCTTTCTCATTAACCTCAATATCGAATACATCAACATCNNGAAATAACTGCAACAAGATTTCCTTTTGCTGTATAGTTATAAACGTCTTCAGGGTTCTTTTCAATTTCGAGACATGGATATGCCACACCAGGCGTATAAGCCAGACTGAGATCAAACTGTGTACTATAAGGTTTGGTAGGGATTACTTCTATTTTACCATGACGCCCTCTGCTATGATAGAGTAGTGAATCTTCTTTTGTAACTTTAGGCATGATAACAGATTTTTAATTAATAATTTAGATTTAACTGACAGATTAAAATCACACTGGATAAAATGCAATAGCAAAAATAGGTTACCCGAATTTACTATTTTTAAATCAATAATTGTATGAGAAAAATCAGGGAATTAAGATGAGTTCTTAGTTTTGCAGAAACACAATTTTTATTTTGATTTTAATAATGCATTAATATATTTTGCATTGATAACAAAATTAGATATTTTCAACGGAAGTTTTATTAGTAGTTTTAACAAGCTTTCAAACTGATTTTTTCTATGAATAAAAACCTCGCTATTGGAACTGATATCGGTGGAAGTCATATTAGTTGCGCCGCTATTGATCTGGTTTCAGGAAAGATCTTAAGAGATACCTTAACCGAAAGGAGTGTTGATAATCAGGCTTCAGCTAAAAAGATACTTGAGACTTGGTCAAACGCATTAACATCCGCCCTCGCAAAGGTGCCTGCAGAGAGAGTTAAGGGGATTGGTTTTGCTATGCCGGGGCCATTCGACTATGTAAAGGGAATTTGTTATATCCGCGGTGTTGCAAAATATGAAAGTCTCTATGGGATAAATGTAACAGATGCAATCTCGGAAAACCTCGGTCTCCGTGACGGTTTCCTCGTAAGATTTATGAATGATGCATCAGCTTTTGCTGTTGGAGAGGCTTGGGCCGGCAGCGCGTCAGAATTCGACCGTTCATTATCCATAACGTTAGGAACTGGTTTTGGTTCTGCATTTATCAGTAACCGTATTCCTATAGTTGATGGACCACAGGTGCCTAAACTTGGTTGCATTTATCATCTTCCTTACAGAGATGGAATAGCTGATGATTATTTTTCGACCCGTGGATTACTTCAGAGATATAAAAATATTACAGGCAAAGAGTTGAGTGGTGTGAAGGAATTGGCTTCACTTGCAGGAACCGACAAAGCAGTGACAGATCTTTTCACTGATTTCGGTGACAATGCAGGTTTATTCCTTGCTCCCTGGCTTAAAAAGTTCTGTGCTGAGATACTTGTTATCGGAGGAAACATATCTCATGCCTATAATCTTTTTGGAGATGTATTTGAAAAGAGGCTGAAAAAGGAGAATTGCACATGTAAAGTAGCGCTTTCAAAGCTTAAAGAAGATGCAGCTCTTCTTGGATCTGCATACCTGCTTGATGATGATTTCTGGAAATCAGTTCAGCATGCATTACCACTAATGTAAATCAAACTCATAGGATAATTTCTGAATAGTATATAAGTCTTAACCTCAACCTTAACCTCACCGATATGAATACACAAAAAATTAACATTTCAAAAATAGCCCCTGTGCTTATGGCATTTTTTGTCATGAGTTTTGTCGACCTTGTTGGGATAGGGGTTGACCGTGTAAGTAAGGACATGAGCCTTAGTGCTACCCTGGCACAATTAATCCCTTCAGCTGCTTTTCTCTGGTTTCTGCTGCTTTCTGTACCTGTAGGCGTTTTGCAGTCCCGTCTGGGCAAGAAGTATATGCTTAATGTCGGGATGGGAGTAACAGCATTGGGATTACTGGTTCCCTTTTTCTTATATTCATTTTCAATGGTACTTGTGGGGTTTGCGCTGTTAGGAATTGGAAATACGATAGTTCAGGTTTCAGCCAATCCTCTCATTGTTGATGTGGTCCCCTCTAACAGGGCCCCAAGTTTTCTTAGCTTCTCTCAGGGTGTAAAAGCCATCGGATCAATGATCGGAGCGCCGCTGGCCGGAATTCTGGCAGCACAATTTGGTGACTGGAAACTTCTTTTCCTTTCATTCGGAATTGTTTCAATACTTTCTGTAATATGGCTTGGTTCGATAAAAATTGAAGAATCAAAACAGGAAGAGGTTAAAGCTACATTTTCTTCTTCATTCAAATTACTCGGAACAGGATTTGTTATGATGATGGTGCTGTCCATCTTCCTGGTTGTAGGCGTAGATGTCGGATTTAACTCCAATTCAGGACATTTTCTCGTAAAACAGTTTGGTATTGATTCAACAGCTGCCGAGTCAGGACGAAGTGTTTATTTCTTTGGTCGTATGCTCGGAACATTTTTAGGGGCTGCCTTGCTTACCAGGATCTCTTCACGCAGTTTATTTATGTGGACATCCGTTCTGGGTCTGATATGTCTTATTGCAATACTTCTCATACATTCAGCAGTTATTGCATGGATACTTGTTTTCATGATAGGACTTGCTATCGCAAACATATGGCCTATGGTCTTTTCAATAGCAGTAGAACGATATCCTGCCCGTAAAAATGAAATCTCAGGGCTTATGATGATGGCCATCTCTGGCGGTGCTGTTATCCCATTATTAATCGGATGGGTAAGTGATCTTAGCAGTGTTGCCATCGGGATGTCAATCCTCATAATTTGCATGATTTATCTTTTATCTGTATCTGTTTATACTATTAAAAAATAGTCAGATAACACCTGTTAAGGATTAATTTCCATTTTAATAACGGAAACCTTAAAATTATCCTCATTAGGGTAATTCTGATTTGTTTTGAAAAAAGAACGCTCTGGTCAAACACCAGGGCATTTTTTATTCAGAAATTAACTCATTTTTGATTCGGATTGTGTCTTATTCACACTATCAATTTATTAGTATATACACTAAAACTATTGATTCGTACAAAACACAGTGTATTAGTGTTTTTTTACGGAAGATCACATTATTTTTAGTGGTGATTTTTAAGAGTCTGTTGATGCAAAAAAAAGGATATTATAATGGGAGTTTTTTTTCCTCCGTTTCAATTCTTTTGTTATCAGATCTTGTAATGTTGTTCGCAGGTTGCAGGAATAGCATAGGTGAAACGGGAACGGACAATCGAGATGGAAATAAGTCTCGGCTGAATATTCCGGAAGTTAATCCGGAGTATGTAAGGTTTAGTCCTTTTCAAAATCAGGATTCGACGTGGGGTTACACTATTTTTGTCAATAGCAGACCATATTTCCGTGTCAGCAGAACGCCATTTAAAAAATCAGGCCCGGGATTCCGGTCGAGGGAAGATGCAGAGATTGTTGCAGGTCTGATGGTGAAGATGATCAAAAACGGTGATCTTACTCCAAGATTTGACCAGAAATTATTGGATAGTCTTGAAATGAATATGACAGAAAATAAAAATACAGGTAAATAGTTTTAGGTTTGATTTTCCAAAGTTCCGGAGTTCCCCTTTCCCCATTTTCCCATATACTCCGGAACATTTTATCCCCCTTCACTGCTAAAATAGTCAACTGACTTATTCTTAACGGACCGAAGGGGGTTCTCTTTTAAATACATTTAACCCACAACCCCTCTATTGGGGGCATTAAAAAAAAGAATTAAGAATAACGAACGAACGAACAGCGAAGTCAGAACTTAAAAAGTTTCTTCATTCTGAATTCAAATGTTCGTCATTCTGATTTCATGAATCCCCCGGATGGGACATTTAAGGGGTAGATTACTTGCCGTGGATCTCCCCTGGAGGTTTTTTAAAAATAGAACTTCTTCCACTTGTAATTTGACTATAAAACGTGCAAATTGCAGGATAAATAGTAATTTCTAATCATTGAATCATAGTTCCTGATTAGTAATGTGAAATCTTGTTCCGGATGCTAAAAATTGTAATATGAAAGAAATTAAACTCGACCGACGTAATTTTCTTAAGAAGACAGCTGCTGCAGCTGTCGCTTTCACAATTGTCCCCAGACATGTACTCGGAGGTCCAGGTATTACACCTCCCAGCGACCAGCTTACCAAAGGTATAGTTGGAGTTGGCGGGATGGGAAGAGGCCATTTTGAATATGAAGGCACCCGTCTGCTGGCAGTTTGTGACGTTGATAAAAATCATCTCGATCAGGCAGTCGCTGCGGCCGGTGGAAAGATATCCGGATACCATGATTTCCGGGAACTTATCGCCAGACCAGATATAGACATAGTTCACATTGCCACACCGCCTCATTGGCACGGTATTATATCAAGAACAGCTGCTGAAGCAGGNNTACGGAAAAATGGACGGATGTTCAGGTTAAATACATGGTTCAGATTTAAAGACGACTTCTATGGTCTCGGAACAACAGTTAAACCACTGAAGAAACTTGTTGACAGCGGCGCTCTGGGCTGGCCGCTCAAAGTTACGGTAAGCGGTATAACCGGTTTTGACTGGAAGTTCTATTGGAGCGGTCTTCATAATCTGATGCCAACACCAGTACCCCCGGAATTGGACTATGACTTCTGGCTGGGTCCCGCCCCGTATAAACCATATAATCCTGAACGTGTGCATACTAAGTTCAGGGGTTACTGGGATTATGACGGTGGTGGTCTGGCAGATATGGGACAGCATTATCTCGACCCGGTTCAGTACCTCCTTGGAAAAGATGAAACCGGACCAATAAGTGTTGAGGTCGATGCACCTGAACAACACTATGATGCTGTTGGTTCATGGCGCAGGATCACTTATACATATGCAGACGGATGCCAGATAATCCTAGATGGTGAGAACCGTGACAAAAATGCTGCTTATATTGAGGGTCCGAACGGGAAAGTTTTTAAAGGATTCAGATCAGATATCCCTGATTTTCAAAATCTGATTGATTCTCTTCCTGATCCGGCTCCGCAAATAGTGACCTTCACAGAATCTGTTCTTACCCGGAAAAAGTTCGCACTTAATGAGGAGAACGGACATAGATCCTGCTCAATAGTTAATCTTGGTGTGATTGCAGTAAGACTAGGGAGAAATCTGAAATATGATCCTGTCAAACAACAATGTATAGATGATGACGGAGCCAACAGGCTCATTAATCCTCCGATGAGGGGACCATGGAAAATCTGATAAATGTCTGCCTGTTTTAAAATATTAAAATCTGAAAATATGAAACTTCAAAGAATACTCATCATTTGTTTTTCTCTCCTCCTGAGTTCCAACATTGTATCCGCTCAGGAAAAAAGGACTCTAGAAACAAGAGTAGCAGATCTTCTTGCCAGGCTTCCTGCAAATGATATGCAATTTTCCGACAAACTTATGGTCGATATGCTCTCCCTTGGGGAAGCTGGATTGAAACAGATTTGTGACCAGATAATCCCGGCCGGAACAGGTGATGATACCAGAGCCAGGTTCGCTACAGAAAGTCTGTCCCGTTTCCTCTCCGGGAAAAATTATGCAAGTAATAAACCTCTCTGGGAAAAGATTTGTATCAGTTATGCTGTCGGACAAACTGACGTCGGTGTTAAAGACTTCTTTATGAAACAGCTTCAGCTTTTTGGAGGAATAGAATCTGCAGAGGCGGTGAAGATGTACCTTATGAAAAAAGAAGTTTGTAATACGGCAGTGGCTGTCGTTACTGCTGTTGGGGGAAAAACAGCTGAAACAATTCTTGCAGAAGCGCTGAAAAACAGAGAATTGCCATGTGCCACTGCAGCAATGAATGCACTTGCTTCAATGAGATCAGCTGTGGCAGTGAATGAATATATTGGATGGGCTGGCTCAGGTGATGTAAATATCAAAGCATCTGCCTTTAATGCACTTGCTATGAGCGGAAGCCAGTTAGCCTTGCCGGTCCTGATGAAGGCAGCAAAAGATGTTTCCTGGAAATGGGAGGCTTCAGGAGCAACTGCATCCTTGTTAAACTTTGCCAGGGTGGCAGGCCAGAATGGCGATATTAAAACTATGGATAAGATCTGCAAACTGATCATCTCTAATTGTGATGATGATATGTCAATTCAGAATAAAACGGCAGCTCTTGATGAATATGTAAGCTTTCATGGTATGAAAGCGATGAATGAACTCTTTAAAGCAGCTTCACATTCAAATAAAAAATACAGAAATGCAGCTATCAGAATGTCATTGGCTATTCCAGGGGAAGAAGTAACCAAAAAATGGATCGCCTATTTTCCAAAGGCTATTCCTGCTGCTAAACCTGAAATTATTAATATGCTCGGAATCAGATCCGACCAAATTGCTGTTCCTCTCATAACAAGTGCATTATCCGATCAGGATATGAATGTCAGAAGAGAGGCAGCTGCAGCGGTTGTTAAGCTTACAGGAAGCAAATCAGTTCCTTCTTTGATGGATTATTTGATGAAATTCAGCAGCAACGAGGATCAGGTAGCTGCAAAATCAGCACTTAAATCAGTTTGTGGCAGCGATAACCTGACGCAGTTGGTACCAATACTGAAAAGCGGAACTACTGCAGCGAGGAAAACAACAATAGAACTTCTGGCCTGGAATAAAGGGCATGAATTTTTCCCGGAGGTTTTTTATTTTACTTCATCTGCTGACGATACTTTGAAAATGGCAGCTATGACTGCTCTTTCGGATCTGGCTGGACCGGGGGATATTACGAAATTAATTGAACTTCTTTCTGTTACAGAGAACAAGGACCAGATTCATGAGATTCAGACCGCACTTGCTGCTGCGGCTAATAAAATAGCTGAGCCGGAGAGGAGGTCCGAATTATTAATTAAATCCATTGGAAACGACGAGACACAAAAAACGCCTGCAATAAAAGGTTTAAAAATAAAGATTATTCCTGTTCTGGCTAAAACGGGTGGACAGCAGGCATTGAAAACTGTTCTTAAAGAATTCGAGAATGGAAATTCAGATCTGAGGGAGGTTTGTTTTAGGACTCTTACAAACTGGAAAGATTATTCAGCATCATCGGCATTATATGATATTTGTGCATCTGGGAATAAAACCTTTGAAAGTCCCGCATTTGAGGGATACGTCAGCCAGATAAAATCAACTGATCTGACTGATGAACAGAGGCTGCTCCTTTTCAGAAAGATCATGCCGTTTGCTCTTAGCCCTGATCGCAAGAATGAAATCCTTACAGAACTTGGGGACCTGAAAACTTATCAGGCTTTCTATTTTGTATCAAACTATCTTGATGATGCTTCCACCTCCGCAGTTGCCGCGAGAGCAGCAATGCTTATTGCTCTTCCTTCGGAAAATTCAAAAGCCGGGTTATATGGAGATCTGGTAAAGGAAGGTCTCTCAAAGGCTGTTGAAAAGCTTACAGGACAGGAGAGCAATTATGAAAAAGAAAAGGTTAAAAAATATTTAGCAGTAATGCCGGCGGATGAGGGTTTTAAACCAATGTTTAACGGCAAGGACCTTTCAGGGTGGCAGGGTCTTGTTGAAAATCCCGTGTTAAGGGCAAAGATGAAACCAGCCGAGCTGGCCAAAAAACAGATTGAAGCAAATAAAAAGGTTTCCGGAAACTGGAGCGTAAAGGATGGTTATATATGGTTTAACGGAGCAGGTGATAATCTTTGTTCAATTAAACAGTATGGTGATTTTGAAATGCTGGTTGACTGGAAAATCACAAAAAAAGGTGATAGCGGGATTTACCTGAGAGGATCACCGCAGGTGCAGATATGGGATACTTCCAGAGTAGATGTCGGTGCCCAGGTCGGTTCCGGTGGATTGTATAATAATATGGTTAACCCCTCCAAACCGCTTAAAGTTGCCGATAATCCTGTTGGAGACTGGAATAGTTTCAGGATTATTATGAACGGCGAAAAGGTTTCAGTGTGGCTGAATGGTGAACTTGTGGTTGATAATGTAACAATGGAGAATTACTGGGATCGGAAGATACCTATATTTCCTGTCGGATCAATTGAACTTCAGGCACATGGTACTGATCTCGCATTCAGGGATATATATGTAAGAGAAATAAGTGAAAAGGAATTTAATCTGACTTCCGAAGAGAGATCAGAAGGTTACATTTCTCTTTTTAATGGGAGGAATTTAGATAACTGGATCGGTAATAAAAAATCCTACGCTGCAGAGGATGGAATGATTGTCATCAAACCTGTTGATGATTCAGGTGGCAATCTGTATACTGAAAAAGAGTATGAAGATTTTGTATTTCGTTTTGAATTTCAGCTTACTCCTGCGGCAAATAACGGTCTGGGAATCAGGGCTCCTCTCACAGGTGATGCAGCCTATGTAGGTATGGAACTTCAGATTCTTGATGATACTGACCCGGTGTATGCAAACCTGCAGCCATACCAGTATCACGGTTCAGTTTATGGAGTTATTCCCTCCAGAAGAGGATTCCTTAAACCATTGGGAGAATGGAATTACGAAGAAGTCACTGCCAACGGTACTAATATTAAAATTGTTCTCAATGGAACTACAATCGTGGATGGAGATATTACAGGACCACGAGACAATGGAACTATGGATCATAAGGATCACCCTGGATTAAAAAATAAGACAGGTCATATCGGGTTCCTTGGTCATGGATCGCTGGTGAAATTCAGAAACATAAGAATTAAAGAACTTGGACAATAATTGATATGACCCCCTCCCGCTTCGCGGGATCCCCCTAAAGGGGGAATAATTCTGTAACATGAACAAATTATTCTTAAATATCGAAAACGAACCCCCATTTAGGGGGAAGGGGGGCAGACAAAATCTTTGTGAACTTTGCAGTTAATGGATTATTTTTCAATAGGACACATATAACAGGAAAATGAAAAAAACTTTTTGTTTAATAATTTCAATAATCTCGCTCTCAGCATTTTCGCAGGTCAAACCACCTGAGCCATTTGGCCCGGTACCTTCGGAACGGCAGCTTGCATGGCATGAAATGGAGTATTATATGTTTGTCCACTTTACGGTCAATACATTTACGGATAAGGAGTGGGGATATGGAGATGAAAAGGAATCAGTTTTCAATCCAACTGCTCTTGATTGCAGACAATGGGCCAGAGTTGCACGCGATGCAGGTATGAAGGGAATCATTATAACCGCTAAACATCATGATGGATTTTGTCTATGGCCTTCAAAATTCACTGATCATTCCGTAAAGAGTTCAACATGGGATGATGGGAAAGGAGATGTCTTAAGGGAACTCCGTTCGGCGTGTGACGAATATGGTTTGAAAATGGGGGTATATCTCTCCCCCTGGGACAGGAACAGTTCAATTTACGGCACACCTGAGTATCTCACCTATTACCGGAATCAGCTCAGGGAACTGCTTACAAACTATGGCGACATTTTTGAAGTCTGGTTCGATGGAGCCAATGGAGGTGACGGATACTATGGCGGAACCAGGGAAATAAGAAAAATTGACAACAAAACTTATTATAATTGGCCTGTTACACACGAGATAGTGAGAAAGTTGCAACCATCCGCAGTTATGTTCAGCGATGCAGGCCCTGACATCCGCTGGGTCGGTAATGAAAGCGGTATGGGAAGCCAGACTAACTGGTCTCTTCTTAGAAAGGATGAAATGTATCCGGGCGGAGACTTCGCCAAAATACTTGGCGAAGGTCATGAAAATGGGAATTATTGGGTTCCTGCAGAAGTTGACGTATCAATACGTCCGGGATGGTTCTATCATCAGAACCAGGATTCTCTGGTAAGATCACCTGAAAACCTGATGGAACTTTATTACTCATCAGTGGGAAGAAACAGTAATCTGCTTTTGAACGTGCCCCCCGATCGGAGAGGAATTCTGAATGAAAATGATGTAAAATCCCTTCTGGCTTTCAGGGAATTGCTGAAAAAGGAATTTGACAAAGATCTTGCAAAAGGAATGAAGGTATCTGCCACATCGATAAGGGGAAAAGGTTATGAAGCTTCAAATATTAACGATGGAAATCCTGAAACATTCTGGGCCACCAATGATAATCAAACCTACGGTGATATAATAATAGATCTTGGAGATACAACCGAGGTGAACAGAATCCTGATCCAGGAATACATTAAACTGGGGCAGAGAGTTCAGGAATTTCAGGTTTCAGCATTTATCGGAGGGGAATGGAAAAATCTGATTGACGGAACTACAATCGGATATAAGATTATCAGGAAATTTCCCCTAGTGAAAACCTCCAGAATTAAAGTAACATTCAGCAAATCAAAAGCCTGTCCGCTTATCTCCAATATTGAACTCTACAGATCCCCGGGGAATTGAAATCATTCTACATGGAACATTCGTGCCACCTTAACAGCTGCAGTAACTCGTTTAGTAAGTCCTGACCAGTTTTTCTTAAGGATATGTTCTTTTGTTATAAGATTTGAACCTATGCCGACACAGGTAACTCCGGCATTAAACCATTCGGTCAGATTTTCGAGGGTTGGTTCAACACCTCCTGTTGGCATTATGCTGGTCCAGGGACATGGCCCTTTGATTGCCCTGACAAAATCTGGCCCCCCGACTGATGATCCGGGGAATATCTTTACAAGTTCGGCGCCCAGCTCTTCAGCATAATTGATCTCAGAAAGTGTGCCACAGCCGGGAATCCAGAGCACTTTTCTCCGGTTGCAGACTTTTGCCATTTCAGAGTTAAGAATTGGCGATACAATAAAATTTGCTCCGAGTTGCATATAGAGTGCAGCAGTTCCGCTGTCAACTATTGATCCAGCTCCGATTATAAGCCCAGGCGTCTCTTTTTCAGCCCATTTATTAAGATCACTGAATAATTCGTGTGCATAGTCGCCGCGATTTGTGAATTCAAATACTTTAATGCCGCCATCAAAGCAGGCTTTAATTACGTTCCGGCATATTCCCGGATCTTTATGATAGAAAATAGGAACAATACCTGCTGCCCGCATATTGAGTATTACGTCAATTCTTGTATATCGTGCCATGGTCTATAATGTTAGTACAGACAAATGTATCTAAAAATCCTGTTGCTTATTTCACTTCTACTTATTTTTATAGGTTCTGGGTACTTGGTACTGGGTTCTAGGTNNCTAATAATTATCTTAGCAACTCAAACAGCTAACATGGCCTTAAACTATATCTGGATTGCATTCTTCTTAATAGGATTTGTTGTGGCTCTTGGTCAGTTGATCTTCTCTGGTAACACGCAAATATTCAATGAACTGGTAAATTCTGTTTTCTCAAATGCCAAAACCGGTTTTGAAATTTCACT
>PMIL01000295.1:15611-15848 GCA_003157075.1 Bacteroidales bacterium
AAGGCAATGAAGGAAATGCAGGAGGTCAATCCTGATAAGGAGACTGCTTCCAATGCTCAGATCATGTTTCTTGTTTTGAATGCAGCAGGACTGACAATAATTCCGGTGAGCATAATTGTGTACAGAACTCAGCTCGGTGCAGTTAACCCGGCAGATATCTTTATTCCTATACTTATATCAACATTTGCTGCTTCTCTCACAGGGATAATAAGTGTAGCGATTATTCAGAAAATAAAT
>PMIL01000295.1:15950-16112 GCA_003157075.1 Bacteroidales bacterium
GGAATTTTCAGAGCATCAGGTGCAATGGATTTCATGATCATGGGTATAACAAAGTTTTTTGCATGGATAGGGGTCGATACTAAATTCACGGGTGCTTTACCAGTTGCATTAATGAAGCCTCTTTCCGGAAATGGAGCTCGCGGAATGATGATCGATGCAATG
>PMIL01000170.1 GCA_003157075.1 Bacteroidales bacterium
TATGGTGAAACACGAAAACAGATTTACGAGTTCGCAGCCGGACTATTAAAACTCGGAATAAAAAAAGGCGACAGGCTAAGCCTTATTTCAGAAGGACGGAATAGCTGGGTAATTGGTGAAATGGGAATACTGTATGCAGGTGCAGTCAATGTTCCATTGTCTGTAAAACTTAATCCAGATGAAATAAAATTCAGAATAAATCATTCAGGCTCAAGAATGATACTAGTTTCTTCCATTCAGGCTCAAAAACTGAAGGAAGTGTTGAAAGACTGCCCGACAATTGAAAAAATAGTTCATTTCGACACACAGGAAGAGTATTTAAATAATGAGATACATTTTAATGAAGTCAGGAAATACGGAAGGGAATGGCTTGAAGTGCCTGGAAACACATCAAAATTCGAGGAGCTTTACAAAAGCCTTACACCTGATAGTTTTGCAAATATCTGCTATACTTCCGGAACCACAGCAGATCCGAAAGGCATAATACTTACACATGGTAATTATGTTACAAATGTTTACCAGGCATATAGTCTGATGGATATCCCTTCATTCTATAAGACACTTCTGATACTTCCATGGGACCATTCATTCGGACATACAGGCGGAATTTTTGCATTTATGGGAAAGGGAGCAAGTATTGCTTCTGTAAAATCCGGAAAAACTCCAATGGAGACTTTGCGCAATCTGCCTGCATGCCTTAAAGAGATTAAACCAAACCTCCTTATGAGCGTTCCTGCAATTGCTAAAAATTTCAGAAAGAATATTGAAAAAGGCATTAAGGAAAAAGGGAAAATTATCGAAATTCTTTTCACGCATGCCCTCAAGATATCATATTCATATAATAAGGAGGGCTGGAACAAAGGTAAAGGACTTCAAAAACTCAAAAAACCACTCTTAAGATTCTATGACAAGCTTCTTTTCAGTAAAATCAGAGAAGCGTATGGAGGAGAACTTGATTTTTTTGTTGGCGGAGGTGCGCTTCTCGATATCGAGTTGCAAAGGTTTTTCTATGCTCTGGGAATACCAATGTTTCAGGGTTATGGATTAAGTGAGGCTTCTCCTGTTATCTCTTCGAATTCCACAAGCAGGCATAAACTCGGATCATCAGGCGTTCTTGTCAATAATATGGACCTTAAGATCCTCGATGACGACAGGAATGAGGTACCGCTTGGCCAGAAAGGCGAAATCGTCATCAGGGGAGGAAATGTGATGTATGGTTACTGGAAAAATGATGCCGCTACCAAAGAAACAATCAAAGACGGGTGGCTTTATACCGGTGATATGGGATATATGTCGGAAGATGGATTCCTATATGTATTGGGACGTTTCAAGAGTCTGCTTATCGCCGATGACGGTGAAAAATTCAGTCCGGAAGGGATAGAAGAAGCCATTTCCGAGCAATCAAAATTTATTGATCAATGTATGCTGTATAACAATCAGAAACCATACACTGTAGCATTGGTAGTGCCAAATCAGCATGCTCTTAAATTGTATCTCGAAGAAAAGAATTTAACTGCTGACTCTGATGAAGGAAAACGAGCAGCAATAACGCTTATCGAAAGTGAGGTAAATGAATATCGGACAAACGGGAAATATGGTAATATGTTCCCTCAAAGATGGCTTCCTGTAGCAATTGGCATTCTCGAGGAGAGCTTTACCGAAGACAATGGTCTTATGAATTCTACTATGAAGATTGTGAGAGGCAAAGTTATGGACAAATATATGGACCTGATCGATTATCTATATACTCCTGATGCCAAGGCAGTTACTAACGAAAGAAATATTGAACAGGTTGAGAAGATGATGCTGGGCTAGCTATAGTTCATCAGAATTTTGGATAACTCATTATTCCACTACTAATTGTAGTTTTACCCCCTTTCATTTTCCCCCAAAGGGGAAAGGTAAGCTCTCCTTCCCCTCTGGGGGAAGGTTGGGAAGGGGGTGAATAATTTAGAAGAGAAGCAAAAATAGGATAATTAAAATTTACCTAAATAATGATAATTATATGACTATCAATTATAAAATTTTTCTACACAATCAACCTGCTTTTAAACGGCAGAAATGTCATAAAATCGGCATGATGAACAATATATGCCTCGGTTGTTCTCTTTACAAGATCACCTTCATGAGCATGGGCTGCTATTATATGACAAACTTCCGGAGGTATGCCGCACTCCTCTGCAAGAGCGACACCTGAAAAAGGATGCCTGAGATATTGGCCATATTTACCCTGAACAGCCTTGCCATCCTTATCAAGCTCATATTCCAGAAGCTTACCAACATCTGCAAGAATTGCTCCGGAAATAAGAACATCCATATTTACCGGAAGATCGCTATTAAAAAACTCATTCATTTTCTCACCGCTTGCCTTTGCTATATGAACAACACATCTTTTATGAGCCATGAAACTTACCTTAAGATCGGGACCACATAGAAGCGTAAACGGAATCACGTCAAGATCATCTGTTGTAAGAACACTTCTTTCCAGAGCTATTTCCCAGGTCCTTGCAGTTTTTTCTCTCAGTGAAACATCTCCGATCCATTCGAGCTCAGGCCATATTTTTTTAACCTTTTCAATCATAAGATTTAGTTTAAATTACTTTAATCTGGCTATAATTGCATCTGTCATCCTTGAAGTAGAAGCTGCTCCATTCTGAATAACCTCCGGTCTGCCTGCCATCTTCATCATATCATAAGTCCTCACTTTACCCTCTTCTATAACATCAGCAATTGCTTTCCGGATATTGGATGAAATTTTCTTTTCATCGAGATAATCGAGCATCATACAGGCTGATTCTATCATTGCAATCGGGTTGACTATAGAAATTTTATAATCTGCGTATTTCGGTGCTGAGCCGTGAGTGGGTTCAAAAACTGCAATCCCGTCAGATGAGAACTGAGCGCTGCAGGCAAAACCTAAACCGCCTATCAGACCTGCAAAGGCATCGGAAGCTATATCTCCGAACATATTACCTGCAACGATCACACCATATTCCTCCGGATTCTTGGTAAGCCACATCATCTGGGCATCTATATTTGTATTCAAAAGCTTTATTTCAGGAAATGAGCTTTTCTGAATCTCTTTTGCCAGCTTCCACATTAGACCTGATGTCTCCCTTATAACATTAGGCTTTTCACAAACCGTTACTGATTTATATCCATATTTTTTTGCGTGTTCAAAAGCAGCCATAAGTATTCTTAGAGTTGCTTTCCTGGTAAAAATCCTTGTTGAAATTGACAGTTCCTCGACAGGAACTTTGCCAAAATTCTCAACGAATTTCTTATGAGTCATAAAAGCCTGATAAACCTGGGAAGGGGGATTAGTCCATTCGACCCCTGAATATAAACATTCAGTATTCTGTCTGAATATTACCACATCAACGAGCGGTTCGTCAATTGTGTTCCCTTTTCCTCTCCTGACAAAATTGAGCGGATTTCCTTTATAAGATTTACAAGGACGTACACAAATATCGAGATCAAATAATTGTCTTAATCCGACAATGGGACTTGAATAGGTAAATCCTTTCCCCTGAAGCTCTGGTGAGAGCTCTGCTTTAGCTTCATCAATCGGCTTTGATGTAATAGCTCCAAACAGGGCAATTTTATGCTTATCAATAAGATCAATTGTTCTCTGCGGCAGAGGATTACCCTCTTTACACCAGAATTCCCATCCAATATCGCCATGAACGTAATCAGCATCAAAGCCTGATGCTTCAAGTACTCTGAGTGACTCCCTGAGAACAATTCCGCCAATACCATCACCCGTTAATGTAACGATTGTGCGTTTTGACATAAGATTTATATTTATTTATTTTAATACAACCTACTGGTTCCAAAAATAAACAATTTTCATCAAGACTTATGATGGGATCTATTTTAAAAATCATGAAGGGCAGGTGAAAAATTAATTGTACTTTTGCGCCGAATCAGCACATTCAAAACACATATGGGTATATTGGGTCAATTAAATCCACATCCACTGTGGATCTATTTTGAAGAAATTTGTAAAATTCCCCGTTTATCGAAAGATGAGGGAAGAATAAGAGGCTATCTTCTCGATTTCGCCAGAAAAAACAATCTGGAATCAACGGAAGATGAAGTTGGAAATATACTTATTGTCAGGCCGCCTGCCAAAGGGATGGAGAACAGGAAAACAGTTGTGCTTCAGAGTCATATGGATATGGTCGGAGAAAAAAACGCTAACTATCCGCACAACTGGACAACCGATCCGATAATTCCGGCAATAAAAAACGGGTGGGTCACTGCAACAGGAACTACTTTGGGCGCAGATGATGGAATCGGCATTGCATCACAACTGGCAATTCTTACAGATGAGAACCTGGTTGCGGGGAAAATTGAGTGTCTGTTTACTGTTGATGAAGAATCTGGCATGACAGGAGCAATCAATATCAATGCTGATTCTTTCAGTGGCAGAACCCTGTTAAACCTTGACTCTGAGGATGAAGGAATACTATTTATAGGTTGCGCAGGGGGAATGGACACAGTCGGGACAATGAATTATAAACCGGAAAGTTTACCTGTTAACTCCTCTGCCCTAAGCATATCTGTAACAGGTCTTCATGGCGGTCATTCAGGCGATGAAATTCACAAGGGATATGGCAACGCTGTAAAATTAATGAACAGTCTACTTTGTGATATTTCAGTTAAGCATAATATATCGGTCGCATGGTTTGACGGCGGTAATCTCCGGAATGCGATTCCAAGAGAAGCCTTCTCTACCATAGTATTTGATAAAACCGATACCGACCAGGTAATAGCCTGCGTAGAAAATTTCTATTCTGCTATGACAAATGAATTCGGGGACCTGGAAAAAGATCTTAAAATTTCTCACGCTGAAGTTGACATACCTCAATTTGTAATGGATAGGGAGAGTCAGATAAAATTTATGAATGCGATGACAGCGTGTCCTCACGGAGTGATCGCCTGGTCCAAAGATATGGATGGCCTTGTTGAAACATCCACAAATCTTGCCTCCGCAAAGTTCAGTGAGAATAACACAATAAGAATTATTACCACCCAGCGAAGCTCTGTGGAATCAGCTAAAAATGAAGCTGGAGCTGCTGTGGAAAAATGTCTGCGGCTTGCAGGAGCACAGGTAGTTCATTCGGATGGATATCCTGGCTGGGAACCAAATATTACTTCAGAGATACTCCAGATAACAAGAAAATCTTATGTCACCTTATTCGGAAAAGAACCTGATGTCAAGGCAATACACGCTGGGCTGGAATGCGGTCTTTTCTATGAAAAGATAAAGGGAATAGATATGATATCTTTTGGACCTACTATCAAAGGTGCACATACACCTGAAGAGATGATTGAGATCAGTACTACGCTGATGTTCTGGGATCTTCTGATTGATGTTGTCCGGAAAATGCCTTTAAAGTAATCCTTAATGTCGATTTGTGAAGAAAAGCTAGGTTCTATTATAGCTTTTCGAATTCTTCTTTTCCCGCGCCACATACCGGACAGATATAATCAGCTGGCAGATCGTTGAAAGAGGTTCCTGGTGTTATCCCTGATGAAGGATCCCCCTCCTGCGGATCATAGATATAACCGCATACGACGCATTTGTACTTTTCCATTGTTTAAATTACATTGTCTTTAATTTTCTGACTACATCAATAACAGTTCCGTCAACCCATTTTACAGCAGCAACGATATCTTCCTCAAACTTAGGTTTTTGTGGCACGCCACATATCTTCTCAGCTTCGTCCTTAAGCTCTTTTATCGTTTTTAAAGGCAGGCCGCTCCCTTTGACACTTTCAATAAGATCTTTACGCAGGGGGTTAATTGCAATTCCCCGTTCAGTTATTATTACATCAATAAGCTCGCCAGGTCCGCATAAAGTAGTTACCTCATCAACAATTACCGGAATACGGTCGCGAAAAAGTGGTATAGGAAGAATAACATTCCTTGCATGAAGACAATTCTGCCAGCCGCCGATGCCATGAAGGAGATATCCATCCGAATGGGTCACCACATTGCCATTGAAATTGAGATCGACCTCCGTAGCGCCAAGAATCATAATATCCATCATACTCGTAAGATTTCCCTTGGAATGATAGTTATATGCATTGAATACCGGATAGGGAACATGGTTCGGATTATTCTCAATTGACTTTACAGAATCAAGATCAAATACCTGAGCATCAAGAATAAACCCCATCTGACCCTCCTCGAGCATCTTAACCATATATTTAGTACTTCCTCCAAATCCAAATTTTGATTTCCAGCCTTTCTCTTTAAGTATCTGATGCACAAATACTGCAATTGCCAGGGAAGTTCCGCCGGCTCCGGCCTGTATAGTTGCTCCATCCTTTAGAATACCCGACTTAACAAGAAAAGAAGCAGTTAATTCGGCGATTAATAGTCTGTCAGGACTTTTTGTAACCTGGGTGGTACCCGATATAATTTTTTCAGGAATTCCTATTCTATCAACAACGACAACATAATCGACATAATTTCCTTCAATCTCCATTGGAAAACACGGAAAATCCACCAGGTTATCTGTAACGACAATAACCCTGGTCGCATACAAATAATCAGCTTTTGCATATCCGATTACGCCACATGCCGAATGACCGCCTGTACCCTTTGCATTACCAAAGCAATCGGCTGTTGGAGCAGCAAGCACAGCAATGTCTATCCTGACCTCCCCGTCCTGAATAGCCTGAACTCTGCCTCCATGCGATCTGAGAACTGCTGTACCTTTCATTTTACCTTCTGAAACATATCTGCCGAGCGGGCCATTCATACTTCCCTCTATTCTGTTTATGGTACCATCATCCAGATATTTGATAACGGGATCATTACAGGGAAAAGATGCAGACGGAAACCATATAAGATCCTTTACTCCAAGTGAGGAAGCGATCTCAAAAACTTTGTTGCTGATGAGGTCTCCGTCTCTAAGATGGTGATGTGTTGATATTGTCATTCCATCGCTGAGTCCGCATTTACGGAGAGCCTCTTCCAGTGACCCTACCACTTTATTGCCATCATCAGGGTAATCTGAACATGCAGGTATCGGCGGGGAATACTTTCTTCCCCCAGGTTTATGTTTGCCAACTCCTTTAAATGGGATGGCAGGCTGACCGTTTATTTCCAGAGGAACCGATCTTCCGGCCGCATTTATTACTGTTTTAATCGGCATATTATCTCTTTTAGTTCTTATTTCTCTACAGATGTAATTTCATTTATCCAGTCACCTGATATAAGGTTCAGACGAACGGCAAGATCAATTATCTTCTGCGCACGGGCAACAACAGGAGGATCTATCATTTTCGATCCTAACGCAACAACGCCCAAACCCTGAATTTTTGCCGATTCAAATGCCTGTACAATTTTTTTCGATTTTTCTATTTCAGCCTGATCGGGAGTAAATCCCTTCTTTATTACAGCTATCTGTCTTGGATGAATACAACCCATACCTTCGAATCCCAAAGATTTAGATATCAGTACGTTTTGAAGTAGCGCGTCCATATCAGCCACGTCAGAAAACACCGAATCGATAGGCTGAATACCTGCGGCTTTAGCAGCAACTATCAGCCTGGTTCTCGCATAAAATGATTCATTACCTTCGATTGTACGTGTTACGCCCAGATCAGCAGTATAATCTTCCAGCCCAATAGCAAGAGCTACAACACTTTCTGAGGCATGTGCAATCTCCCATGAATTCTCAATCCCAAGTGCACTTTCAATAATAGGCATCAGAAACACCTGATTTTTCAGATTAAATTTCTTATTAATCGAATTAATTACTTCTTCTGCCTTTTTAATATAATCTGCACCCTCGCACTTTGGAATAAGCACAAGATTAACATTATGAGGTATGAGAAAATGAAGATCTTCCAACCCCCTGTCACCCTGATTAATCCGAACCATTCTTTCAGCACCATGGAAATCTATCTGTCTCAATGCATTTCGTACCAGAATTCTCGCTTCATCTTTTTTCTCGGGGGCTACTGAATCCTCAAGATCCAGAATGATACCATCTGCAGAATGAAGTCCGGCATTTATCATCAGACCGGGAGTATTGCCCGGCAGATATAACCTCGAAAAACGAAATCTCTCCTTAGTTGTTGTGTATAAATTCTCGTTAAGAAATTCAGGCAGAAATTCAAGGTCTGTGTTTATTAGCTGTTTAATGGCAGATTCCATACGGGCAGCAATAACAAAGGGAAGCGCACCCGAATCATTGATCCTGATAAAAGCATCTTTTACACTAAAAAAATCGAGTATTTCAGCTATCAGCCTTTTTATCGATTCACCGTATAAAGCTTTTACTTTTGATGTAAGATCAATAATTATTCCTTCGCCAGACTTTAGTTCTAGCATGATTTCGCAATCGGACCTGACCTTAAGGCCTGAATTGCCGGCGATTGCTATGGATTTTTTCATTTTGCCATCTGATTGGTAATGTAATTCAAATCTAGTGATTTTTTCAAACATGAACCGTATATGGCATATATGTGATTCAAATCATTTTGAAGGCATCTCCTTTTTTTCACATAGTTCAATCAGAACACCTGAGGTTGCCTTTGGATGCAAAAAGGCAATATCGAGACCTTCAGCTCCTTTTCGGGGTTTAGCATCAATGAGTGCGATACCCAAATTTGAGGCATGAATCAACTGTTCCTCAATTTTTTCAACCATGAATGCGATATGATGAATTCCCTCACCTTTCTTTTCAATAAATTTTCCGATTGGACCTGCAGGGTCTGTAGACTGAAGAAGTTCAATCTTTGTCTCACCTACCCTGAAGAACGCTGTTTTTACTTTCTGATCAGCAACCTCTTCAATATTATAGCAGGTTAATCCAAGTACATTTTCGTAAAATTTTATTGCTTCTTCAAGGTTGGTAACTGCGATTCCGATATGTTCAATGTGAGACGGTTTCATTTAAGTTCGTATTAGAGTATAATGTTTTGAATTTAAGCTGATTAAGTACTAACACACAGTTGCACNNTCAACAAATATTGCTTTATACGGAGAAGCAGGACAAGCGAATTCGCAATGGCCACAACCGATACATATATCCTCGGTAACTTCAGGAATAACAAGATTTCCCTCGTAAGCAATCATATGACAGGCTTTGGTCGGACAAGCCTCGGAACAAGCACCGCAAGCTGTTTTCTCTGTCTTTACGATACAATTGTCCTTAATAAATTTTGCCTTACCAATCTGAGTCAGTTTCTTTGCTTCCAGCATGAGAGGATGCAGGGCATTCGTGGGGCAAATCTCAGTGCATTTCGTACAATTATAAGTACAAAAACTCTTGTGGTAATTCATTACTGGCTGTAACATCCCTGCAATTCCGTATTGTTTGTAGGCTGGTTGAAGTACACCATTAGGACAAACATTAATACACAGGGAACAGGCAATACAATCTTTGTTGAAATCAACTATTCCGAGTCCACCCGGAGGGCATACAGGACAAGTTCTGTTCTCTTTTACAGTAGACTCTTTCTTAGGTTTTGGAGCAGCTTTATCCTGACCAGTTGAGACACGCGCTACACCAAAAAGAAGAAGCAAAGATCCGATAATAACTTTTCTTCTGCCCTCATCAGTTTCATGAACTTTCTTTTTTTTGTTTTCATCAGTTTGTTGAACTTTCTTTTTAAGGTCTACTAACCCAAAGGATATAGCATTATCCTGGCATGTATGTATACAGTTGAAGCAGCCTACGCACCTTGAAACGTCAACATCCTGTTTCAGAAAGTCAATACATGAGGATTTGCAGCGCATGGCACATCTGCCGCATCTTGTGCAGGCACCTTCCTCGAATTTAATTCTGAAGATTGATATTTTTGATATAAGTCCAAGAAGAGTTCCTACGGGACAGATCATGTTGCAATAAAGACGTCCCTTTGTCAGAGACATACCGCCTATAAGAAGAAAGAACGCTGCCGGAATGGAATATACAATTAATGGGAAGCCTTTAATTGGAACATTGCTCAAAGTATAGATGTCGAATTTGCCAAAAATACCGGCCAAAAAATTATTAATGAGGATTATAACAGGTTTGGTAAAATATGTCATAAATCTGCCAAAAATACTATAGGGGTCGAGAAGAGTAATCATATATATGCCCCATACCATGGTAACTACCAGTGTTGCTGCAAGGATGCTGTATCGCAAGATTGTAAAGGGCTTTTTAAATCCATATCTTCTGAACTTTTTTTTGATCCGCCCTCCTATCCTGCTGTTAAGATCCTGTCCTATTCCCAGTGGACAGAGGAATGAACAATATGTACGGCCGGTAAGCAGAGTTAATAAAAGAACAACGAGAAAACCTCCTGCTGCTAAGGTTTTAAGATCATAAAACTTTAGTGCAGAAGGAATAAACTGTAAAAACATTAAAGTGTTAATAAAGTTTGATGGAATTAATGATTTGAAATCAATAAATACCAGGACAAAAAAGATAAATACAAGAGTTGAAAAGACAATACGGATCCTTCTAAGTAAAGATGAACTCATTAGAATTTACATTTTAATTTTTTTAATATTGAGTGATTCCAGATTCATATTACCAAGTCCCATTTTATGTGCAATCGGAATATATTCGATCTTTTCAACTGCAACACCAAGCATCTTAGCTGCTGCTGCATCTCCGGCAACCCAGTCGGTTGTAAGTATCTGCGATTTCATCGACACGATATCTTCTTTTGATACACCCTGAGGACCGTGTTTTACCATAACATTATAACAATCAATGACATTTAAAGCAGGTTTCTTCTCATAAAGTGCAAAATCAGCTATACATTGATTCAGATCATTTGAATGCCAGTAACCCCTGTCCCATACTAAACCCATGGAGTTTTTAAGGCAGCAGGTCATTTTTAAAGAATTATGATCCTTAAGAACAGGAACATTGATATATACATCGGTTTCAAGCAGAAGCTGATGCACTTTGGCTTTCTGAAGCTTTACACCACCAGGAATTTCAATCTGCTGATAATAGCTTTCAGAATTGCCGGGTACAACTTTTGCCCCTGCTGATTTTGCATATTTCTCGATAGCTGAATTTTTATAGCAATTAACCCAGTTATCACAGGTATGATCAAAGACGTAGACTTCCTTAGCCCCGGCTTTAAAACAATGTTCAATTATCCTTTTAACGAGGAGAGGATTAGTATTGGCTGCAAATTCAGGAATCACATCCCATCCAATATTAGGTTTAACCAGAACTTTTTGCCCTTTTTTGACAAAAGTGCCCATTCCGCCAAGTTCCTGTATACCGAGATCAAACATTGCATCAGGATTACCTCCCATAACCGCTACCATGTCATACTTGGATGTACTGGATGATGATGATAATAGTTTTTCAAATCCCCCCATTTTTAAAGCAGCACCCGCAGCAAGACTCCCACCAATTGACGTCCTCAGAAAATCTATTCTTTTCATGATTATGTTAGAATGATTAATTAATTCTCTTTTTTGATAAGTGCGAAAAATACAATTTTTTTTTATTATTCCATGATGAATGTAAATACTATATTCGCAGATCAATATATTGGCAGAACTAATCTGCCGGCAATTTTTAACATTCTTAAGTTTTATTTGTTGGACATAATACTACATACTACTCTGAAAAAAAATGAAGATTATAAGTTATGATTGTTTCTCAGGCATCAGTGGAGATATGAATCTCGGCGCAATGATCGATCTGGGGGTTGACCCTGGTATCCTAATTGATGGATTGAATAAACTAAATCTTCCCGGTTGGGAACTACTCGTTCAGAAGGACCAGAGACATGGCATTACAGGAACCAAAGTGACAGTTAAACAGACAAGACACGAACATGCTCACAGACATATTTCGGATATTGAAGATATCATAAATTCCTCTTCTCTTGACAATAAAACCAAAGAGCTAAGCAATAGGATATTCATGAAGATTGCCGTTGCTGAAGCAAAAGTACATGGCATTCCTGTGGATCATGTGCATTTTCATGAAGTTGGCGCTGTAGATTCTATTATTGATGTTGTTGGTGCAGCTATATGCTATAATCTCTTAAATGTCGATGCTGTACACGTTTCTGCGGTAGAACTCGGAGGCGGTTTCGTAAATTGCGATCATGGCAAACTACCAGTACCTGCACCTGCAACTGCTGAGATTATTCAGGGCATCCCCATTAAAAAAGACGGAGTGGATTTTGAAGCTACAACCCCCACCGGCGCTGCAATACTTGCTACCTTTGGAACTGACTTTACACCCGGGCTTGCAATTAAAATTGAAAGGACAGCTTATGGTGTTGGCCAGAAAGAAAACCCGGCTATCCCTAATCTTCTGAGGGTATTCATGGGAGAAACAGTTGATGAGCCTAAAGCTGGTCACGATGCACTTCAAATTGAGTGCAATATCGATGATATGAATCCTGAATTTTTCGAATATATATCAGACAGGTTATTTAAAGCCGGAGCCTCAGACGTATTCTTTTCAAATATAATGATGAAGAAAGGACGACCTGGTATTTTACTGAACGTAATATGTGAAACAGAACTTGCCGGGACTGTAAAAGGCATCATTTTTACCGAATCGACTTCAATCGGCATAAGGACATTCCCATTCAGGAAAGATACGCTAGTAAGAAAATTCGAAATCATCCAGACAATCTATGGCGAGATAAATGTTAAAAGATCATATTATAACGGGAATCAGGTATCCTGTAAACCAGAATATGAAGATTGTAAACGGGTAGCCGCGGAGAAGGGAATTCCGGTAAAGGAGGTTTACAATAATATTTCAGCTATCCTGTTAAATAACAGGTAAATAATTTAAGATTTGTATTCAGAAATCAGAGATTAGAGATTAGGAATTAGGAATATGAAGTAACTAATCCAGGATTAGTTATTCATAATTAGTCATTCATAATTTGTAATTATAATAAAATGGATAAAAGAGACGAAAAATCAATAAAACTAGATTCTATATTAAAAGATCTGAATTCATTTGTAGTTGCTTTTTCAGGAGGTGTTGACAGTACTTTTCTTTTGCATCGTGCACATATATTAAGAAAATCAAGTATCATAGGAATCACCATCAGAACTGCCTATATACCAACGCGTGAGATAGATGAAGCCATCGAGTTTACAAATTCATTCGGTATTAAACATAAAATAATTGATATTGCGTTTCCGGAGATGATAAAAAATAACCCGGTCGAAAGATGCTATTTATGCAAAAAGACAATTTTCACAGATTTACTGGAGTTTGCAAATGAGAATAAATATCCTCATGTCATTGATGGAACAAATGCTGATGATGTCAGCGATTTCCGGCCGGGAATCAAAGCCTTGAAAGAGCTGGGGATAAGGAGCCCTCTTCTTGAAGCAGGACTGACAAAAAAAGATATAAGAGAACTCTCAAAGGAGGCTGATCTTGATATATGGGACAAACCCGCCATGGCTTGCCTGCTGACAAGGATTCCCTATGATACAGAAGTCAGTGACGAAGCGCTCAGATTGGTCGAGCAGGCTGAAATAATGCTGCTCGAGAAGGGTTTTCCTGGAACAAGAGTCCGGATTCATGGTGATCTTGCAAGGATCGAATGCCTGCCGGGATATATTGAAAAAATAGTTCGTAATCCGGAAAAAGAACAAATCATTTCCGACCTGAAAAAAATAGGATTCNNGTATCTTTGGATCTTGAAGGTTACAAGACAGGAAGTTCAAATCCTGAAAACAATGTATAATGAACGCAAAAGAAGTAGAAAAGCTCCTAACAGAAGTTAAAAAGGGTGAGACAAGTATCGAAAAAGCCCTGGAAGTCTTAAAAAATTTCCCTTATACAGATCTTGGTTTTGCCAGAATTGATCACCATCGGGAAATGCGAACTGGCTATCCTGAAATTATCTACTGCGCCGGAAAATCTGTCGAGCAGGTCAGAGAAATTTTCAGGGTAATGTCTGATAAAGAAAACAATGTTATCGGCACACGTGCAAATCAGGAAATGTACGAATCTGTAAAAAGCATCTCGTCAAAGGCAGTATTTTATCCTATGGCCAGAATTATCTCGTTACAGAATAAAAAACCAGAAGTTCCTGACAGCAGAATTGCAATAATTACCGCAGGAACATCCGATATGCCGGTAGCAGAAGAAGCTGCTATCACAGCCGAACTATTAGGTAATAATGTATTAAGGATCTATGATGCCGGTGTAGCCGGTATCCACAGGCTCGTGGATAAATTGCCTGAAATAAGGAATTGCAGGGTGGTTATAGTTATAGCCGGAATGGAAGGTGCACTTGCAAGTGTTGTCGGCGGACTGGTTGATAAACCGGTGATTGCTGTTCCTACAAGCATTGGTTACGGTGCCAATTTCGGAGGCATCTCAGCCCTGCTTGGAATGCTTACAAGCTGTTCCACAGGCGTAACAGTAGTGAATATTGACAACGGTTTCGGGGCCGGTTTTGCCGCTAGTATGATTAATAAGATAGTGTGATTCCTTTTTTACGATGAATGGGAAGATATTGGTATCCACAGCATACCTGCCACCAGTCGAATACTTCTCAGTTATTTCACATGCACATGAAATATATATTGAACGGGAAGAAAACTATATTAAACAGTCTTACCGTAACAGATGTTACATTCTCTCTGCTCATGGCCGGCAGCTTCTTTCGGTGCCGGTCTATCTCGGAAGTCAGCACAAAACCCCATTGAAAGAAATCAGGATTGATTATTCAAAACGGTGGCAACAGGTTCATTTAAGAGCTCTTACTGCAGCATACAACTCATCACCTTACTTTCAATACTATTTTGAGAATTTTGAAAAAACAATAACAAGGAAGATAGATTTTCTAATTGATCTGAATAGTGAACTTACCCAAACGGTTCTGGATATTCTTAAGCTGAAAATAAAACTTACTTGCACCACTGATTTTGAACCTGCAGGGTTCATCGATAATGATTACAGGTATAATATATCTCCGAAAAAACAATCTCAATTCTCCGTAAAGGAATACATGCAGGTGTTTAATAATAATTGCCGTTTTGTTCAGGGACTAAGCATAGTGGACCTGATTTTCAATATGGGGCCTGAGGCAGTGGGGTATCTTTGATTTGGTCAGGCGATGGCGTGGCAAAAAAACAAATAAAGAGGTGAAAAAAAGAGGCTGTCTCTCATGAAACAGCCTCACGTAAGGAAGTCATCAAAGTATCAAAGAATCAAATACCGAATTTATATCCTAAAGTAAGAGTAAACATGTTTCTTACTGTACTTAAATTAGCAACTGCCGAAGTAACTCCAAGATCCACCGGATACAAGAAATACTTTTGAGAATAATTAAAATTGGTATAAGCAAAGTCAATAGAAAAATTCTGTTCCCTGAAACCAGCGCCAAAAGATAGTGAGTTATAATCAAGATTTGCATTGTCTTCGCTTGATTTAAATGCTTTGCCATAAAAACCATAACCTGTTCTCAGGTACAATTTGTTCAGTCTGACCTCGGCACCAAGACGAATGTTACTGGCTGATTTCAGGCTATTCTGTATTTCCATATTTTTATCGCTGTAATCATAGCCATCTCCGGCTTGTGAAAATTTTGCAGTGCTGTAGTCAACAAATTCGTAATCAGCACTCAGAATAGCAATTTTTTGTATCTGTATACCGATCCCTGCAAGTATCCTGTAAGGCGTAGCCAGATTATAAGTAAACCTCGAAGGAGTGGTGGAGAATTCATAATGGAAACCATTAGTGAGGTGTGAGCTTAAGTCGTTATAGTAATATTCGTTGATCTTGTACCATGTTGGAGAATGAAATGCCAGACCGATTCTTATAGCATCAACAGGTTTATATATAGCTCCGATCTTAATAGAATAACCGGTTCCTTTATCTTCAAAATGATCGGTGTAGGTAAAGTCCTGCAAGAGTGATGGCAACGCATTATTGACTGATTCAAGATGTTCGTAGTGACTGGTGTAATTCAATTTAGTAATTCCGAAAGTGGCTCCGAAAAACAATTTGTTTGAATAGTTGCCGCCAATAGAGAAATCATGTTCGCCTATATATCCTTCATTTGATATAAGTCGCCTGATTGTCTGACCGTACTTCGATGGTGGATTATCCCCATAATTTGAAAAAGCTGTAGCGTAGCTTTTGCCGCCGGATCCTGTGATGGTATCCATTACCCATGCATCAAACGCATTTTGCTCAGCACCCTGGAGATTACCATAGCTGGTTCCACCGTTGTTATTTCCCAGAGCAGCCCAATAATCTGCCATTGAGCTTGTGTTGCTTACTCCTTTAATGATTGCACTCTGACTGAAGCTATTGTTTCTTTCGTAAGAATAACCAATGTTAAGAGTCATCAGTCCCGTTTCATTACTATTAGAGATCAGATTACCTACTATCCCAATCTGGTTGAGATTAAAATTTGAGAGATTATCGGTTGATTTACCATTAAATCCTGCAGTTGTTTTAATCTGAAACAACTGGGGTGTGAGTGTCAGTTCGGAGGAACGGAAGACACCAATTCCTGCCGGGTTTTGACTCAAAGAGGAAATATCACCACCCAGAGCTGTGAATGCGCCGCCCATTGAATTAAACCTGGCTGTTCCGCTATAAAATATCTGGGAGTACCTTAAAGCATCATCAACATTCTGGGCAGTAATTCCCGCCAAAATTGAAAACAATGCAATTATTAATAAACTTATCCTTTTCATAAGATTGATTTTTTCGTAAGACCAGCCCTGCACTCTTTATTTAGAATGAACTTTAAAAACACTATTATATTGTTTCAGATTATCTCCTTCCTGAACCGCCGCCGCCACCTGACGATGACCTTCCGCTTGATGAGGAGCTTGATGAAGAACCTGAAGAGTAAGAACTTCTTGAATCGGAACTTCCGCTATATGAAGATCTGCCGGAAGAAGAACCACTGTAAGATCCCGACGAATAACTTGATGATCTTTCAACGCTGCTTCTGGAAGGGACCGAATAGCTTCCGGAACTCCGGTAGGAGTTAGATCTGTATTGTCCGGCAGGAGCTGAATATCCTGAAGGCCCCTGATTTCTGCGAACACCGCTGCTGCTACCTGAAGAATTGCTTCTGCCATTATTATATGAATTCTGGTAGGAACCCTGATTTGAAGAGTTTCTGACAGCTCCGGCATTATTGTAGACCCTGCCGGTCGAGCTGTTGCTGCTCCTGCTCATACCTGTACTGGCACCATCGCTTACTCTGCTATTATTATAGGAAGGTCTTGTACTCATCCTTGGGTTATTATAACTTGGAGTATATGACCTGTTTGCACTATTATATTCAGGTCTTGCACCTGCACTTGTCCTTGGAGAAGATGAGGTGGAACGGGAATATCCCTGTCTGGTCTGATCTGATCCGGACTTCCTTTCCGGCTGAGTAACAACCTGCTGTGAATTTGAATTTGTAGAAGCCGTTCTTCTCTGATCAGTTGCATATTGTGTTCCTGATGCTCGGCTTCCGGTTCTTGAGGTAGTACCTGAAAGATATGTATTATCTCTCCTTCCTGAGCCAACGCCGCCTACATTACTGTTCCATCTCGATGACATTGTGCTGGGCCTCTCATTCCTTCCATAAGGTACATTTTTATACTGATAGTTAATTCCTGAATATCCGTATAAGGAACCGATTCCACCATAAAAACCTCCGTAGTAACCGCCATAATAACCGGGGTAATAACCTCCGTAGTAACCCGGGTAATATCCCCCGTAATAATCACCATATAACCCACCGCCATAGCCATAATATGGATTTCCGAAACCATAAGAATAAGGGTATCCTCCAAAACCGAATCCCATTCCCATTCCCATTCCCATTCCATAGCCAAAATCAGAGTACATGGGATCTCTCCAGTATGGATCGAAATAGTTTCCGTAGAACATTCTTAATCTGCCCGTATACGAACCATCATTATAATATTCGTATCCCTGGTTGTTATTAAATCCGTTATTATAATCCGAAGCATTATAATCGACAGCATCTGAATACTGATCAGAGACAAGAGTATCAGCTGCATAAACGTTATCATAATAATCATTTCCTTTTTTGGCACCCTCAGCAATCTGTTCATTTACAGATGATTTGTTATTTACTACCGGTTGATCTGAAGGTCGGTAGTACAGATCATCATACTCCGCACCTGTATATAGAGTTGATGTACAGGAGCTAAGAGCAAGAACTGCAAGGATAAGGATCTGATATAAAGTTTTCATTTTAATTTCCCCCGTTTATTTTCTAAATAACACGCAAATATTGTACCAAAGAAACAAATTTTATCAACTAACTGAAACAAATCAAATAATAAATTTCTTTTCTCTCGAAATCAGGGAAAGATCACATTTGTTATTATCTGCGTCCCGATGATCTGCCGCCGGAGGAGCCAGACTTCGATCCGGAAGATCCTGATCTCGATCCGGAAGATCCAGATCCGCTGTGTGATGAACTGCTTCTCATACCAGATCCGCGACTTGTGGATCCGGATGAGGAAGATCTTCCAGAAGGAGCACTCATGGTTCTTGATGACCTGGCGTTTGTGCTGAAGCCAGAACCGGCATTCCTGTTATTACTGATTCCCGGATTTGTTCTGAAGTTATTCCTGTTAACATTCATATGGGTATTAACGCTTCTTGAATTACTGGCTGTATTGTTGTAACTGATATTATTGCGGCTATTTATATTATTGCCGTTATTTCCGCTTCTTGCAATAAAAGCGCTGTTGCCGCTATTCCGAATATTGTTGCCCTGTCCCCGGCTTACAACGTTGCTGTTGGAACGCCTGGTTTCACTGTTGTTTATACCGTTATAATATCTGCCGGATGAACTGTTATTGTTGACGGCATTCCTCGATGAGGTATAACCGGAAGTGCTCTCTCTCCTATTTACATTATTGCTTCTGTTTCCACTATTATTGCTATAGTTTGAAGATGAGGAGTTGTTTCCCTGGCTCCTTCGGGTGGAGTAAGCAGAGGAAGAATACCTGTTTGAATAATTATCACGGCCGTAATTATCATTACGGGAATAATAGGAAGATCTGTTATTATAGTAGCCCCGATTATGGTTATAGCCGTTCCGTCCATAATAATTATTGTTATAGTCATTCCATCCATAATAATTATGGTGCCATCTGTAGCCAAAGTTAAAATTGAAGCAAAAAGGTGAGTACCAGCTATTGTAATAGAAAGGATCGTAACCCCAGTAATTGTTGTATCCATAATAGGGATCATATCCATAATAATTTCCATATTCTAATCCAAATCCAAGTCCGCTGTAGATTCCTAACCCCAAGGAATAAGGCTGGTAATCATATAAATATGAATCTGCATAAATCGGAGAGTAATAATCGAAAGCGGCATAAGATCTGTGAAACCTGTTGATCCTTGAAGCATAATAATAATCATTATCATCATAATAATTATTTACAACTATTCTGGCATCATCATTTCCGCTATCTCTTGAATCGCCACTCTGTGCTTTCACTGCCGAACTGGCAAGAAGAAGAATTGATAAGAGTCCTATGGAGTATTTTGCTTTCATGATGAACCTCGCTTTCTTTTTTGAGAAATAACTGATCTTTTTATTTATTTTTACGAAATCTATTTATTTAATATTAATGATGCAAATACCATACCAAAAAATGGCGAAGTTTTTAACTAACAGGGACGAGAATTATTCACAATGGTATAACGATCTGGTTATCAAGGCTGATCTTGCAGAAAATTCTGCAGTACGTGGATGCATGGTAATAAAACCTTATGGATATGCGATCTGGGAAAAGATCCAGGCAGAGCTCGACAGGCTATTTAAAGAAACAGGACATGTTAATGCATATTTTCCTTTGTTTATACCAAAATCATTCTTCAGTAAGGAAGCAGCACATGTTGAAGGATTTGCAAAAGAGTGCGCTGTAGTAACTCATTACAGGCTTAAGAATGATGAAAATGGCAAAGGAATAGTTGTTGATCCTGCTGCGAAACTTGAAGAAGAGCTGATTATCCGTCCTACCTCGGAAACCATTATCTGGCATTCCTATAAAAACTGGATCAAATCATACAGAGATCTGCCCATCCTTATTAATCAATGGGCCAATGTAGTCAGATGGGAGATGCGGACAAGGCTTTTCCTCAGAACCACGGAATTTCTGTGGCAGGAAGGGCATACAGCTCATGCCACGCGTGAAGAAGCGCTGGAGGAGGCTAATAAAATGATCAATGTTTATGCTGGCTTCGCTGAAAATTCAATGGCTCTTCCTGTAATTAAAGGATCTAAAAGTGAACATGAGAGGTTTGCCGGAGCACTCGATACATATGCAATTGAAGCATTGATGCAGGATGGAAAAGCATTGCAGGCAGGAACCAGCCATTTTCTGGGTCAAAACTTTGCAAAAGCTTTCGATGTTCAATTTACCGATAAAACCGGGAAACTCGATTATGTATGGGCTACTTCATGGGGCGTTTCAACAAGGCTTATGGGAGCTATAATTATGGGTCATGCGGATAATCATGGATTGGTACTTCCTCCAAAGCTTGCTCCAATACAGGTTGTGATAATACCTATTTATAAAAATATTGAACAATTAGATGCCTTATCTGGTGCGGCAAAAAAAATTAAAACCGGTTTGGAAGCATTGGGAATTTCAGTCAAGTATGATGACAGGGATAATAATAAACCCGGATGGAAATTTGCTGATTATGAGCTGAAGGGAGTTCCTGTACGCCTGGCGATCGGACCACGCGACATTGAAAATAATACTATAGAAGTTGCGAGACGGGATACCCTGACTAAGGAAACTATCCCGATTGATAGTATTTATGAGCACATTCAAAGACTACTGGAAGATATACAGGAAAATATCTATAACAAGGCTCTGAATTTCAGAAAAGAAAATACTTTTTATGTTGACAGCTGGGAAGATTTTCTTAAGGTCCTTGATAATCAGGGTGGATTTATTATGGCTCATTGGGACGGAACTGTTGAGACTGAAGAAAAGATAAAAGAGGAGACCAAGGCTACCATCAGATGCATTCCTTTCGACAGTCCCGAAGAGCCCGGGAAATGCGTTTATTCAGGCAAACCCTCAAACAGAAGGGTGCTATTCGCAAGATCGTATTAGTAAAATTCTTACTTTAGATCCCAATATTTCACTTAATAATACGTTTACAATGACAGAACAGGATGATAAAAAGGTTGCAATTATAAGTACACTAAGAGAAAAATCACTACTTAAGCAAAAGGTATTTGATAATACTCTGGAGTCATTTTGTATTGTCAAGGATGTTTTAAAGAATTTATCAAAAGAAGTAAATACAAGTTTAGGCAGCGTGGATGCCAGGATCAGGTTGGAATACACCGACAGAAGTAATTTTGATGCTCAGATAAAAGTTGCGGGTGATATACTCCTTTTTAGTATGCACTCCAATATTTTCCAGTTCGACAGGGATCATCCTGCATGGAAAACACCATATATTCAGAAAAACAAATTCAATGCATATTCCGGGATCATCAATATATATAATTTTCTCAATGATTCATTTAAATATTCAAGGTTGGATGACCTGGGATATCTGATAGCAAGGATATTCATTAACCATGAGAAACAGTATTTTGTTGAGGGAAAAAGACAGATGGGAATGTTGTTTACAAATTACGGAAATGAAGCGATCAGCAAGCAATCTTTACAGGTAATTATTTCAACTGCAATCCAATACGCACTTGAATTCGATCTACTTGTACCACCTTATGATACGGTAAAAATTGCCACAGTGGGTCAGGCAGAAGCAAAGATTCAGCACTCGAGAGTAATTACGGGGAAACGGCTTGGATTTCAGTTTAATTCAGATGATGTATTGATAAGCAATCCGCAAGAAACCTGATGGGCAGTGGTCCCGGGAAATATTTGATTTGGTTTCGGTCAATGATTATTCTGACCCTTGCTGTTTCATTTACTGATGTCTATTCTCAAAACGCTCCGGTTAGCGACTCTCTGAAAAAAATTCCCAACGATGTTATAAACAAGATAACAAACATTCTTACAATTTTTTCTCAAGAGATGTTATTAAGCATCCCTGCATCAATCGTGCCAACCCCAGTGGAGATAAAAGACAAAAATCTTTTATTTTTCGACTCTCTCAAATTAAAAGCATCCAGGAATCATCTTACCAAAAGACTTTATAGCTTTGTAGTTATTAATACCGACACTACTTTTAAGAAACACTTTAACGGACCCAGTGATGCCGGTTATAGCAGCTTTTCAGGTAAAAGAATCAGAAAAATTTCAATACAGAGACTCAATGTATTTGGAGGTAATATAAATAACCCGTCTCTCAATGACACTAAAAAGATTGAGGACCTTCTGAACAAGACCCATATCAATACAAATGAAAGTATCATAAGGAAGAACCTTCTATTTTCCGAAGGTGATAAAATCTCTCCTCTCCTGCTTAGCGATAATGAAAGAATATTAAGACAACTTCCTTACATCGAGGATGCAAGAATAATTTTGCTCCCGGTGTCTGACGAAGAAGTCGATGTTGTAGTCTTCACCAAAGACGTATATTCGCTTGGAGCGACATACGAATATAAGGGACTCAAATCGGGTTCAGTTTCTGTCTTTGATAAGAACATCTTCGGAATGGGACAAGAATTGGGCTTAGATATGCCTTTTGATAATACTCTGCCTGATTCGCCGGGATTTGGAGCACATTATCTCGCTAACAATATTTCCAGGTCTTTCATCAATCTGAATGTTTTTTTTCTTAATGGTCTTGGTAAAAAAACTTACGGGTTTGACCTAAGCCGCAAACTTGTGAGCTCAACAACAAAGTATGCAGGGGGAGTTTCAGTGAAGATGATGTACACATCGGAAGATCTTGATACACTTTTGATTCCGGCCCCTCTGAAATATAATTTTCAGGATTACTGGTTAGCACGATCGTTCCTTATCAATAAGGAGTCAGTTTCCAGAATTATTATAGGGGCACGGTATATAAATAATAATGTTTTCAGTCATCCGTTTATATTGCCCGAGTCATTTTATAGTCTGCAGAGATATAAAATTTTCCTTGCCTCTGCAGCTCTGTCAATACAAAAATACACCAAAACAAATCTGATCTACGGATATGGCCGTACTGAAGATATACCCTATGGTGCTTTATTAAAGGCTACAGTTGGGAGAGAGTTTAATGAGTTCAAACAGCGAACATATTTAGGCGGTGAACTATCCTATGGAAGAGCGAGCAATTCCCTGGGTTATTTTTATGTTTATGGCGGATTATCGACTTATCTGAACAAGAGTTACACTGAACAGGGGCTTTTGACTTTTGGATTGAACTACTTCTCAAACCTTATCATTCTTGGAAACTCGAAGGTCAGAAACTTCGTTTATCTTCACTACACCAGAGGTTTTGGGAGATACTCAAATGAATGTCTTCAGTTCGGCACCGATAACGGATTCGCGGGGTTTAAAAATGACTCTATAACGGGAACTCAAAAATTTTCCGTAAGTCTTGAATCTGTTTTATTTAGTCCGGTAAATCTATATGGTTTCAGATTCGCATTTTTTGGTTTTTCTGACTTTTCTTTTCTTTCAGGTACAGCAGAAAACCTTGGAACCGGTTACACGCTTTCAAGTATCGGTCTTGGTATCAGAATAAGAAATGACAACCTTGTCTTTAATACACTTCAGATAAGGATCGGCTATTTTCCCAATCCCCCGGTATACTCAAGAATCTCGCCTGTAAATATTTCAGGTGAGCAAATGTTACGACCCACTAATTTTGAGCCTGGCCCTCCGNNATCTAGTTATTAATCTAAATTTAATCAAAAAAATGGCTGTTTTAGTTGGAAAAAAAGCACCGGCTTTTTCTGCACCTGCAGTGATAAATGGCGGTGAAATTGTCGAAGGATTCTCACTTGAGCAATACCTCGGGAAAAAATATGTTGTATTCTTCTTTTATCCTGCTGATTTTACCTTTGTATGCCCCACAGAACTTCTGGCATTTCAGGATAGACTCAATGAATTCAACGAAAAGAATGTTGTGGTTGTTGGATGTTCGGTTGATTCAAAGCACTCACACTGGAAATGGTTGCAGACAGAATTAAACCAGGGAGGAATTAAAGGAGTAAAGTACCCCATTGTTTCGGACCTTTCAAAAACCATTGCAGAAAATTATGATGTTCTGGCGGGTGATTACGATTATTCGGAAAACGGAGATGTAACTTTCAGTGGTGATCCAAGGGCTTACAGAGGTTTATTCCTGATTGATAAAAAAGGAGTTGTAAGACATCAGATAGTAAACGATATGCCACTGGGAAGAAGCGTTGCAGAAACTATCAGAATAGTAGATGCCCTGCAGTTTTTTGAAGAAAACGGCGAAGTTTGTCCGGCTGACTGGCATAAGGGAGAAAAAGCGATGAAGGAAACCCAGCAAAGTGTTGCTGAGTATCTCTCAAAAAAATAGATTATTCAGAATTTTAATGAGAAGGTATCCTCTGAAAGGATACCTTTTTCTATTTTTACAGTTCAATGCTATCGCAAATGATTGAGGAGTTTAATAAATATATTTTTTTAAATAACCTGATAAAACAAGGAGATAAGATCCTGCTGGCTGTAAGCGGCGGCATTGATTCAATGGTCATGGCCCATCTTTTTCTAAGGCGTAATCACAAGGAAGGCATTGCCCACTGCAATTTCTCCCTGCGGGGACAGGAATCAGATAAAGATGAGGAACTTGTCCGTCAATTTGCAGCCGATAATAATATCCCCTTTTATACCATCCGGTTTGAAACGAAGGCATATGCTAAGAGAAACAAGCTGTCAATTCAGATGGCTGCAAGAGAACTGAGATACAATTGGTTCGAAGAGATAAGGGGAAAGAACGGTTTTGATTCTGTTGCGGTAGCCCATAATCTTAACGATAACATTGAAACTCTTCTGATAAACCTTATAAGGGGAACAGGGCTGGCAGGAATGGCAGGCATTAAACCATTAAATAACAATATTATAAGACCTATGCTCTTTGCAACCAGGCAAGAAATTCAAACCTATTGTGATAAAAATAAAATAGTTTTCCGTGAGGATAAATCGAATGCAGATACAAAATACACCAGGAATAAAATACGTCATCAGGTAATTCCGGTTATAAAAGAAATCAATCCTTCAGTGGAATTAACCCTGAATGAAACTGCAGAACGGTTTTCCGGGTTCAATGAGATTGTATCCGATTATATTTCACAATTAAAGGAAAAAATCGGGGAAGAGAAAGAACATATAATCTCATTTAATATAAGCCTTTTAAAAACCCATTTACATAATAAAGCCGTCATTTTCGAATTATTTAAACCTTACGGCGTTGCCAACGCAAAATTAAATGATCTCATCAGGGTTATCGACGGTAAAACCGGCGGTCAGATCATTACTGATACGCACAGGATAATAAAAAACAGGAAGGAAATAGTTGTTTCGGAAGAAGCCTATATGCAGGAAACTTCATATACAATATCAGACATAAATGCATTTTGTATTTATCCGGGAATTTCATCTGCCAGAAATGTAAAGATAACCGATACATATGAAATCCCTTCCGATCCTCATATAGCCTGTATTGATTTACAGAAGATCTCATTCCCCGTATTAATCAGAAAATGGAAACCGGGAGATTATTTTTACCCTCTGGGCATGAAACAGAAAAAAAAGCTTAGTGACTATTTCATTGACAATAAATATTCGAGATTTGACAAGGAAACCATCTTTATTCTTGAATCGGACGGGAAAATTGTGTGGCTGATCGGTGACAGAATCGATGACAGGTTTAAAATAACCAGTTCCACAAAAAAGGGACTTCTCCTCAAATTAAAAAGAAAAGCCCTGATAATTAAGCCGGTAAGATAATTATCGCTCCCCGTGTATCCCTCGGTCAATCAAAATCAGATCAGCCATGGTAATAGCAGTGGCAGCCTCGACTATAACAGGCATTCGCAAAGCAATACAGGTATCGTGTCTTCCTTTGACCTGAAGGGTTGTCATTCTGCCTTCCTTGAAATTAAAGGTAGTCTGATCTGTGCCGGTTGAAGATGTCGGTTTGACAACTATTCTAAACACTATCTCGTTCCCGTTTGTAATGCCCCCGTTAATGCCACCGGCATTATTTGAAGAGGTTTTTCCGCTGTTGTCTATAAATGGATCATTATTTTCTGAGCCTTTCATGGACGCAGCTCTGAATCCTGATCCAAACTCAATTCCTTTTACAGCAGGAATTGAGAAAATGATATGGCTGAGAGCCGATTCAAAAGAATAAAAGAATGGCTCGCCTAAAGCCTGCGGAGTATTTCTAACCCGGCATTCAATGATCCCTCCTATTGAATCATTCAGATCCATAGCTTCCTTTATCGCTTTCTCAATATCCTCAGAACCTCCTGCAGAAATCAGATTGGCATTTATATCCGCTGAACCTGCAATCTTTTTTGCAATGACTCCGGCAGCAACCAGTCCCCATGTTATCCTACCTGAAAAATGACCGCTTCCTCTCATATCGGCAAAACCCGAATGTTTTACAGATGATACAAAATCAGCATGACCCGGACGTGGAATACTCTTAAATTCATCATAATCTGAGGAAATCTTATCACTGTTCCTTGTCACAATAGTGACCGGAGCTCCGGTTGTTACCCCGTTGAAAACCCCGCTGAGTATTTCCGGCAGGTCAGGTTCCTTCCGTTTAGTTGTTCCGACACTCCCGCTTTGACGCCTTCTCAGGTCAGTCATAAAATCCTCTGCTTCAACAGGTAATCCGGGAGGACATCCGTCAATTATCACCCCAATGGCCGGACCATGAGATTCACCAAATAGAGCAACTCTGAAAACAACACCAAACGAATTCATATTTACAGTTTTTTATCTCTGAATCTTTTATAAAAATCCAAAACTTCAATAACAGGAATTTTTTCAACTTCTGCTTTCCCGATACCATGCGTAAAGACAAAATTAATATCTCTTCCGGTCTTCTTTTTATCATGCACAACAATCTTTTCCAGCTGATCATCAGTCAGATCATGTTCGTCGATAATCTTGAATCTTTTCAGCAATCCGATAATTCTCTCCGATTCTCTGTGATCTATATATTTCCTTTCAAGCGAAAAGGCTGTTGCCAGTTCCATTCCTGCTGCTACAGCAAAACCATGTTTCAGTTTTTTCTGCAATTCAATTGCATGCCCGTAGGTATGTCCGAAATTCAAAATCCTCCTTAATCCTGTTTCCATTTCATCTGCTGATACCACTGATCCTTTGAACCGAACCGATTTGGCAATAAGATCACAAAGCAGACCGGAGTTCCTCGCCATTATTTCACCAAAACCAGTTTCTATCTGTTCAAATAATTCAAAATCACCTATAATGGCAGTTTTAATGAGTTCGGCTAATCCGGATAAATAATCCTCTTCAGAGAGGGATTCCAGCATTGCAGGATCACATATGACAAATTCCGGTTGCCTGATCGTGCCAATCATATTCTTTGTCGCGCCGAGATTAACTCCGTTTTTTCCTCCTGTACTGGCATCAACCTGTGCTAAAAGGGTTGTAGATATATAACCGCAACGGATACCCCGCATATAGATTGATGCAAGGAAACCGGCCATGTCGCAAACCACACCTCCTCCTATTGCCAGTAAGAATCCATTGCGATCAACTCCAGCTTCAAGAAGCTGATTAGCGAGATGTTCAATAACTGCCAGTCTTTTACTTCCTTCACCTGGCCAAAATGAAAAAACAGGAAAATCAGGGAATTTATCGCCGTACAATTCTCTTACAGTATGATCTGTAATAATTACAACTCCATCTTTAGGGAGCCAGCCTGTCACTGAATCCCATTGCTCGCCGACCAGTATGACTGATCTGGATCCTGGTGTGTTGATAGTTATTTTTTCCAATAGAGCAATGTATTGATTGTTAAAGATAAAAAATCTGACTGACTCAGAACTAATTTATATAAAATTGAGCTTAAAAAATCATCTCTCACTTAATTCAAGCCATCTTAACTCCTTCTCATCCAGCTCTTTCAATATTTCACCATGTCTTTGAGCCTTTGCTATTAATTCCTCTTTTGTGAGTACTCCCCCATTCAGGTCATTTTCGATAAGTTTCTTTTCGGCTTCCAGGTTTTCAATTTCAGTTGTGAGTATCCCGAATTCTCTCTTTTCATTAAAAGTCAGACCCTGCTTTTTCACTTTTTTGTACTGAATTTCAGATGATTCTACCGATTCTGTTTTTTTTGATGTTCTTGCAGCTGTACCCTGTTTCTCTGTCTCCTTTTGTTTTTCTCTGAGTTGGGTATAATTTCCCGGAAAGTCTTTTATGATTCCATCACCTTTATATTCGAAAATGTGATCAACCACCTTATCCATAAAATACCTGTCATGTGAAACAACTATTACACATCCTTTGAATCCTGCCAGGTATTCTTCAAGTACATTAAGAGTCAGTATATCCAGATCATTAGTGGGCTCATCGAGAATCAGAAAATTCGGGTTCTTCATTAGTACCGTAAGCAGGTATAACCGTCTTTTTTCACCACCTGACAATTTTCTGATTAGTGTGTATTGCCGCTCCGGAGGGAACAGAAAATAGTTCATGAACTGTGTTATTGACAATACGTTGCCATCGCTGATCACAACATTTTCGGCAATGTTCTTCACAGCTTCAAGAACAGTCATATCATTGTCAAACTCAATGCCCTGCTGCCTGTAATAACCGAATACTATTGTCTCTCCGCGTTCAACTGTACCCTTGTCCGGCTCAGTAAGCCCGGTGATTATATTAAGCAAAGTTGTTTTGCCAGTTCCGTTTCGTCCGATAAGTCCGGCTTTTTCAAATCTGTTGAACAGGTAAGTAAAATCATCCAGAATTACTTTATCTCCATATGATTTACTGACATTCTTTATCTCAAGGATCTTGCTTCCCATTCTTGAGATGTTCACATTAATATTTATACTCTTTTCATCAGGTCTGTTAGCAGCTCTCTCCTTAAGATCATAAAATGATTCGATCCTTGATTTTGCTTTGTGTCTTCTTGCTTTTGGCATACGTCGCATCCAGTCGAGTTCTGTCTTTAAAAGGTTTTTAGCCTTTTCGGAATTCATCCTGGCCGAATATTCCCTGCTTTGTTTTTTCTCAAGAAAATATTCATAATTCCCCTCATATCTGTAAAGCTCATTATCAGACAGTTCCAGAATCACATTACATACTCTTTCAAGAAAATACCTGTCATGTGTGACCATCAGAAGTGTTTTTTTTGATTTGATCAGGTACTCCTCAAGCCATTCTATCATATCGAGATCAAGATGGTTGGTCGGCTCATCGAGAATAAGAAGGTCAGAATCCTCAACCAGAATTTTTGCCAGTGCCACCCGCTTCTTTTGTCCACCTGACAATGTAGCTATCACTGCATTCAGATCGGTAAGCTTAAGCCTTGAAAGTACCTGTTTGACTGCCACTTCATAATCCCAGGCCTTGTGGTCATCCATTTTCTGTATCATTACCTGGAGCAATTCGGGAGAACCGCATAGAATACATTCTTCATATTCCCTTATCACTCTGACCAGCTCACTGTCTGTACTGAAAAGTTCATCTATTATTTTATTCGATTCATTAAGCAATGGCGATTGCTGGAGATAGGCAATCCTCAGATCACGTTTTATACTGAGGGACCCATTATCCGGATTTTCCCTGCCTGCCAGTATATCGAGCAAAGATGATTTACCTGCACCGTTTACTGCAATCAGGGCAACTTTATCATCCTTGTTTATATTAAAACTTATCTTTTCGAATAAAAGGTTGTCTCCTATTCGTCTGGCAATATTGTCAGCCTGAAGGTAACTAATCATAAAAAATCAATATTGTGCAAAGATAAAAAGTGTTACCTTACCTCCACCATTAAATTGAAGTCTATGACAATAACGGAACGATTTAGTCGTACAATAGAATATTTTCAGAAAATTTTTCCTGCAGCAGAAACCGAACTTAAATATGGTACTCCGTTTGAGCTGTTAGTGGCGGTTATCCTTTCAGCCCAATGTACCGACAAGAGAGTCAATATGATAACTCCTTTCCTGATGGAAAGATATCCTGATGCCGAATCAATGTCGAAAGCTGAACCTGAAGAGATCTTTAAGTATATTAAATCATGTACCTATCCGAATAATAAGGCAAAACATATCTCAGCCATGTCACGAATGCTGGTTTCAGAATTTGGAGGGAAAGTTCCTTCTGATACCTCTCTTCTACAGCGTTTGCCGGGTGTTGGTCGAAAGAGTGCAAATGTCATAGCTTCAGTGGTATACAATAAACCTGTAATGGCCGTTGATACACATGTTTTCAGAGTGTCCAACAGGATCGGCCTGGTAAAGAATGCTAAAACACCACTGAGTGTCGAGTTACAGCTGACAAAACATATTCCGGTTGGCCTGATTCATGTAGCACATCACTGGTTAATTCTTCATGGAAGGTATACGTGTATGGCCAGAAAACCTCTTTGCAGTAAATGCGGACTTTCCGATTTTTGTAATTATTACTCAAAAAACATGGTAAAGCTGAAACAAACATAGAGATTTTGAGGTAAAAAGGAATGTTATGAGTCGATCAGTAACATGAAACGCGAGATCGGAATTAATAGATTAATAGTGAGAAACGTAAATTAAGTCAATATTTGTTATTTTTAAAATATAATTGAAAACAGGTGCTTGATGGATTATAAAGAGAGTTATATAGAGTTGCTGGAGACGAATAAAAGATTACAGGAAGAACTTGATTTGCTGCGATCAAAAAATCAAGAAAAATCAGAGTTTGCAAATCAAACGATCATCAGGATTTTTCACTCAGCATCCTATTTAATGGCAATCAGTAATCTGGATACAGGCAAGTATGTTGATGTAAATGAAACCTTTTGCAGGGAACTTGGCTATACAAAAGAAGAAGTCATTGGCCATACATGTGATGATATTCAGATCTTTGCCGATATTGAAGAGAGCAATAAGTATATCAAGCTTATCTCAAAACTTAAGAGTATTAAAGGCTACCCGGTGGCCCTCAAAACAAAGACAGGGGAAGGGAAACATTATTTTTTTTCAGCCGATACTGTTCAGCTCGATAATGAGATCTATCTTCTTACCATTTTTAATGAGATCGAGATAATAAAAGACAGAAAGATAAAAGACAGCCACGGAAGTCTGCTTGAAGAAATATTTGAAACTGTCAGTAATTATCTTGCACTCTTCGGCAATGACAGCGATAGCAGATTCTATATAATCGATTTAAACAGAAAAGTCGAAGAAGTAGAATTTATAGAAAAAGGCAAAGTTATTGGGAAATATGTTGATGAAACCTCCCTGGTTAAAAAAACTAAGCTGATCGAACTTCTTAACCACCTGCGACTGACAGGAGAACCTCATAAATTGGCAGCGTCGTATAGCGGAGACGATTCCGAAGGTTTTTATATGGGTTTTCTGCTTACTTCCGGTAATTATGTAGTTACATGGGAACCGGGAAGTAATCAGAGATTAAGGGATGATCTGGATAAACAGGGTATGGTGTTTGAGAAGTTTGCAGACCTGCTTCCTGAGATGGTCTATGAAGTAGACCTTTCCGGTAAGGTCTTATATGCAAATAAGCAGGGCCTCAATTTCTTCGGATTTTCAAAACAGGATATTGAAACAGGAATTTATATTTCTGAAATATTTCCTGATAGTTATGAAGCAATGATTGAAAATCTGAAGTCACTTGTATCCCCGGGACAAACATCAAGTAATGAGTATATTGGAAGGAAAAAAGACGGGACGGCGATACCGATAGTTACTCACTCCTTTGCACTCTTTTTTAAAGACAAGATTATTGGCTACAGAGGTGTAGTTACGGATATCAGCAAACAAAAGGAATATGAGAATCAGATCATCAGGGAAAAAGCATTTCTTGAACACCTGTATAATTCAACACCTGCTGCCATAGCAATTACCGGCCCGTCAGGAACTGTTTCTATGATCAACCGTGAATTCACCAATCTTTTCAATTTTACCCTGGATGAAGCAGTAAATAAAAATATCAATGACCTGATTGTGCCAGAGGATCTGAAAGATGAAGCAATAAAAATTGATAAACTGGCATCCTTGAACCGGAAAGAGGTAAGACAAACGATAAGAAGGGATAAAAATGGCAATAAAATACATGTTACACTTATCGCAACTGCTATTGTCATAAATGGGGAAATTGTTGCAAATCTCGGCATTTACCGTGACATCACAATCGAAAGGAAAAACCAGCTTCTCCAGGAGATTTTATTTAATATATCAACTGCCGCACTTAAACAATATGACATAAAACAAATTTATCCGATAATAGTACAGGAGTTGAGTAAAATTTGGGATACTAATAATTTTTTTATTGCTCTTTATGATAAGGCTTCAGAGACTCTTTCACTTCCGTTTTTTGCAGACGAAAAAGACAACTTTTACGAGATCCCGACAAAGAAGACAATAACAGGTTGGGTTATAAACAACCACAAGTCGGTTCTTCTGAAAGAAAAAGATCTGATGCTCCTTGAAGAATCAGGAGATATTGATCTTGTGGGCACACCTTGCAAGGTGTGGATGGGCGTTCCTCTGAAAGTTGAAAATGAAACTATCGGGGTAATGTGTCTTCAGGACTACTATAATGAGGACAAGTTTACGCAGGATGATCTTTACATACTGGATTTTATTGCAACTCAGATTGCCATTGCCCTGCAGCGAAGGATGATGCTCGATAATATAATCCTTGCCCGCCGGAAAGCTGAAGATGCAGCACAATCCAAACAATTGTTCATGTCAACAATGAGTCACGAGATCAGAACCCCACTTAATGAGGTTATAGGGATTACGAATCTTCTTCTTCAGGGAAATCCCCGCGAAGACCAGATGGATTATATCAAGGCATTGAAATTTTCAGGAAATCACCTTCTCACCCTGGTTAATGATGTCCTTGATTATAATAAAATGGAGTCAGGTAAAATAATTTTTGAACAGACCCAATTTAATCTGAGTGACTTTCTGGACGAAATAATGAGGTCGTACTCTTTCAGGTCAAAAGCAAAAAACCTGAATTTTGATATAAAGAAAGCAAATGATCTGCCTTTAGAGGTCATCGGTGATCCTATCAGGCTGAATCAAATACTTTCCAACCTGCTCTCCAATGCCCTGAAATTTACAATTCACGGAAGCATCGAAGTAATAGTAAAAGAATTAAACAGGACATTCAATCAGTCAAAAATTGAATTCACAGTTACTGATACTGGTATTGGTATTCCAAAAGATAAGCACTCCTTTATTTTCGACAGCTTTACCCAGGCTTCTCCCGATACTACCCGGCATTTCGGAGGTACGGGCCTCGGACTTGCAATATGCAAAAAACTCATTGAATTACAGGGAGGCACTATAACCATCGAGAGCGAGCCTGACCAGGGATCCACATTCCGATTTGTACTTACATTTGGAATCTCAGAAAAGGGTGCTCAAACCCAGAGAATTGAAGTACCTGAAACCTTCTCAGGTCTTGAGGGGAAGCATATACTTGTAGCTGAAGATAATAAGATAAACTTCTTTGTTGCAAACAAATTTCTGATCGGGTGGGGAATTTTGGTTACTCATGCTGAAAACGGACAGATAGCTCTCGATATTTTGGCAAAACAGGATTTTGACCTTATACTTATGGATTTGCATATGCCTATAATGGACGGAATCGAAGCAACACGAATTATCAGAAAATCAGACAATCCCCGGATCAGTAACATTCCCATAGTTGCCCTTACAGCTGCAATTATGTCAGAAAGTCACGACAAGATTGAGGATCTGAAAATCAATGATTATGTTCTCAAACCATTTAAGCCACACGATCTCTTTGAGAGAATACTGAAACATATAAGGTAAAGTCAACTGATACCTAAAAATCAACAAATATGAATAACGAACATTCGAAATCAGAATTAAGAAATATTACATAATTCTTAATTCGCTGTTCGTTTGTTCTTCATTCTGAATTCATTAGATCCCTTTGGGAGGTTGGAGGCCAAAGGTTACTTTATGCAGTTCCTGCTTAAATAATCAGTTACTCTCTTGTTACCCATTCTGAATGAAATTCTGAAATCATGACATGCATCATCGGTCTTTCCTGAATTCAGCAATGAGATACCTTTATTCAGCCATGCATCAGAATTTTCCGGCTTCAGATCAAGGGACATACTGTAATCATTTATTGCCATTTCCCATGACCTGGAAATAAAGTAAGAATTTGCGCGGTCCATATAGCATTCAGGATCATTTGGATGAAGCTTTAGGTTTTCCGAAAAATATTGAAGAGCTTTTAGATTGTCGCCTGATTTAACCTCAACTTTCCCGGCGAGTCGCAATGCAGTCATGTTATCAGGATAGATCTCCAGATATTTTCCAATATCATTCAAAGCTTTTTCTGTTTCCCCTGTCTTCTGGTAACAATCTGCCCTGAGAAGAAATAATCCAGCATCTATCACACCTGAAGTGATAAGTTGAGAGTAAGTTGTTGACGCGCCGGCAGGATCAGATGCCTCGGTCTGTGCTTTTGCCAGAACCCGCAAATACTTTTCATCTCCCGGATCTGTCGAAAGCAGGCCGGAAACATCTTTCATTACCTGTGAAGAATTTCCGGAAGCAAGGTTGACTAATGATTCAGCATAAATTATATCTGAATTGTTGTCATAATTTTTTTTAAACTCAGAAAGAACATCCCTGGACTGGTCAACTTTTCCTATTGAAATATAATATTCTATCTCTGAAATGCTTTTTTCAGAAACCGAGTACCATTCTTTCTTCCAGAACTGACGCCATTCCTGCCTGTTATCAATTGTACCAAAGGCCGGATCGAGCAATATTTCTTTTTCGCTCTTCTTGTAGAAAGATTTCATACTTAGTTCAAGATGATAAAGTGATGTAGCAGCATCACCTTTTAAAGCATAAATTCTTGACAGACCGTACTCTCCCGAGAAAGACGTAATCTTATTGGCTTCGTTGTAATCGGCAATAGCTCCCGAATAGTCGCCTTTTAGAATCTTTGCTTCGGCCCTGCATGTATATAAACTGCTCTCTTTTGCTTCAGTTATTGCACTATTAAGCAGGCTGATTGCCTGATCAGGTTTGCCTGCTTCTGTAAGTGCCCTGGCTTTGAGAATATTAAATACCGTCTGCTGTCCAAATACTGTTCCGGCACTTAGAAAAAAACAAACCAGAGTTATAATCTTCTTCATTTTATAAGTTTCTCATAATCATTTCGCAGTCTGCTGATTAACCTTGGCATTCAATTCGGTAATGACATGAACAAAACCCGAAAGATGCAATAATTCTACTCCTGAGATACGGTTTTCATAAACATCGCATTGATAGAAATATACTCCGGGCGATACAATTTTACCCTTATAAGTGCCATCCCAGTTAATTCTGGGATCTTCAGTCTTGAATAAAAGCAATCCGTTCCTGTTAAATAATTTAAAATTAATCTTTTCAACTAATCCTGATGTTTTTGCCACCAGTCTGTCATTTATATTATCTCCGTTCGGAGTAAAAACATTTGGGATCTCATAAAAGTTGCATGAATCAATACAAACTGTTATAGATTTAATACTCTCATTCCCCTTAAGATCAAACGCTGAAACTGCATAGCAACCTGAGATGATTTCACCCGGGAAATGATTGTAGGAAAAAATATTTTTATCATTGATTGTGGTAAGCAAAGAGAGACTATCCTGCGTTTTCATTCTTGAATAGATCTTATATCCAGCCACATCTGCAAAACAGGCGGTGTCGGAGATTGCCCATCTAATGGTGTTGTACAAGCTATCACACTTACTAGTGACTTTCAGGGCCGGAGCACATGGCGGTTCATTGTCAACAGGAGTGGTACATCCAATTTGTGAAAGATTTATAAGGTTCTTAGGCATATTGTTAGCCAGATAACCACCTTCCGATCTGACAAAGTAACAATACTGTTTTCCATTCGTCAGACCCAAATCCGCAAATGTCAGTTGATTTGTTGAGCCAACAGAATCATAAGCATGGGACACATCGTTTAATCTGAAGAAATCATAACGGGTATTGATCCATGGCACATTCCGGTTAATTGTGAATCTGGCTTTCCTGTCACCCGGTGCAACAGTTAGAAAAACGGATGATGCATACCCCGGATCGCCGATAAGAAATCTGTTACCCGGCGCATTATTATATAAATCTATTCTGTAGATATAACCTGTTGTCGATGTATTTATTAATGTGTCTATATAAACCGTATCGTTCAGATCTGCTGTTTGAATCGATTTGATCTGGGAAAAATTTGTCCCGCCAATGCCAGTAGCTCTCGAGATAAGATATTCATACGGCCCTTTCGCAGGTATGGTATCGAGTTTTACAGGTTTTTTCCATGAAAGAAAAATCGATCCATTAACAGCGTCTGTATTCCTTACACTTACATTTTTGATAACAGGCACCCCTGAAACAAGAGTTGAAGTAATTTCATTAGAAGCCTTACTTTCAGTTCCATTCGGATAAACAGCTACTATTCTGTAAGTATATTCTTTGCCGAACTGCAGACCCAGTCCGTTATCATTATCAACATAGGATACTGTAGTACCGCCTGCGATATATCCTACTTTAGCGAAACCTGTTGACGAAGGAATCCCGGCAGTACAGGAATCAGGCTTGAAGGTAGAGGCGCCATCTCTCCTGTAGATATTGAATCCGGAAATAATTTGTGTCACGTAAGGCGACCATGATAAACTTATCGATTTGCCTAAAGGGATTGCATTAATGAGATGCGGTGATGGACCAAGTACGGTGATATTCATATTGTGTATGTCGGAAAGCTTGACATCCCGATTTGAATCATCCGATTTAAAGATTACATTATATGGCTGTTTCCTGACCGCCTCAAAACAAGGCTTCCATCGGAATCTGGCTGAGGCAAATCCCGCAACAGAATCGACCTTTGTAAAAGTAGCCTCACACTTGGTGATCCCATATACTCCTGAAGTAGAATTAAGCGTCAGAAAATCTTTATCCTGATCAGTAGCTGTAAAAAGGAAATCAATTGTATCCCCTGCTTCAACGCAAATATCTTTTAAAGCACCATTTTCCGGAGGATGGTTTTTGGTATTATAGACCTCAATCTGCATATCCCTTTCCACCACTCCTATCTTTTTCCCTCCTCTCCATTCCTCGATCAGCATTGCAACATTGAATTTCCCGGTATCTGCAGGGGTATCCCATATCAGGTCCCCGCTTATAGAATCCACTCTTATTGAGCGTGTTGCAGGAGGTAATGTATAACCTACAATGGGCTTGGCATCCTCACGTGTACATACAGACATTTTATAGGAAAGACTGTCACCGTCAGGATCGAAAGCGGATGGATTATGGATAAACAAATAATGGTAGCCTGCCTTATCATATGGGGGATTAAGTAGTACCGGCGTTGCATCTCGTCCCATAGCTGGATTGACCGTCAGAATTGTTGAAATTGAAAAAATGACATTAACTGAATTAGGAATATTTTTTACACCAGCATTCCTGTTCGGGTCCTGAACTACTATCTTGTAGATTCCCGGACCGGGATATGTGTGATCTATAATATAAATATTCTTTTTGTAAAAGTTCAGAAGGATTTCCCCCATCTGGTTTGGACCGTTTGATCTGGATGCCGTTGCAATGGAGTTATCTCCAAAATCACAATCCAGCTGCTGTCTGTCAGCGTAACTTAGAGTGTAAGTAAAAGTAGTGATTGTTATCCTGTATGTGAGGTCCGACAACTGTACATAGGTAATTTCACCTGCCCTGTTGTGGGTAGCATTCAGACTGGCAAAATAAAATGAGACCAGTACCAGTAAAATGAGTCTCTTTAAAATAAGTTTTTTCACGCCTGGGATTGTTTTACATAAAAAGTTCGCTCTTATAACTATTTTTCAGCTTCAGGCCCAATTTAATCATCAAAAATCAGACCAATTATAAGTCATCTTTAATACTAACGCGATCTTTAAGATATTGAACCGATCCGACCTCAATAAATGAAAAACCTGATCCTCCTGAAAAGTTTCCTGCCAGTACTACCACAATATCCTCACTTTTCAGATTATGTGTTTTTGTCAGGTCTTTCAAAGCAATATGAATAAACTCATCTACAGACTTCTTTTTGACCTGAAGGCTCGTATATACACCGTATGACAGAGCAAGTTCCCGCATAGTATTTTCAGAGTAACATTGTGCAAGGATCAGATTAATACCCCTGTATGAAGCCATATCCCTGATGGTTCTTCCTCCTAAGGTATCAGCAATGATTCCCCTTGCTCCTATCCTGAATGCGGTTTTTACAGCAACCTTGGCAAGATATGCCGAGATTTCTCCTGTAACATTCAGGTATGGAATATTCATGAATTTTTCCTTATTCTTCTCAACTTCCAGAGCAACTTTTGTCATAGTTTTTACAGACTCAACCGGATACTTTCCATTGGCTGTCTCACCACTGAGCATAATTGCATCCGTCTGAGAATAAATAGCATTGGCGATATCACTTACCTCTGCCCTGGTAGGCCGCGGATTATTAATCATCGAATGAAGCATTTGTGTTGCAACGATTACCGGTTTCCTCGATATTATACATTTCGTGATGATCATCCTCTGGATGCCAGGAATCTTTTCATAAGGTATTTCAATGCCCAGATCCCCCCTGGCAACCATAATACCATATACATTATCGAGAATATCGTCAATATTATCAACACCTTCCTGATTTTCGATCTTGGCAATTATTTTAATAGTGCTTTTATATGAATTCAAAACCTGCTGGACATCAATTACATCCTGCTTTGATCTTACAAATGAATGAGCGATAAAATCAACATTATTATCAACTGCCATCTTAATAAAGGTTTTATCCTTCTCGGTAAGTGACGGAAGTAATATCTTTACGCTTGGAATGTTAACACTTTTCCTTGAGCCCAGTACTCCGTCGTTTTCTATGGTGCATTTAAGAGCATTCCCATGCTTGCTTAATACCCTAAGCTCAATTTCACCATCATCCATAAGAATAAGTGATCCGAGAGGAATATCTGAAGAAAATGTTTCATAAGAAACACATATTGCTTCCTGTGAACTCTTTTTCCCGGGTTCACCTATAATATTTATTGTGTCACCTTTTTTAAGCTGAATGGGATTATCACAAATTGTAGTACGGATCTCCGGGCCCTTTGTATCGAGAAGTAATGCAATTTTATCAGATACAGCGCGGGTATTTTTAATTATCTTTAAGGCTCCTTCAATATCAAGATGAGCAGAGTTGATCCTGATAACATTCATTCCTGCTTCATACAATTCCTTAATAAAATCCGATTCACAGTGTTTATCTGAGATAGTAGCAACAATTTTAGTCCTTTTAGCATCCATAAATTATTTCTTCCTTAAATTAATTATTTCTATCAACGCTTCCACACCCAGCCTGTAACTGTCCAGACCAAATCCTGCAATACTGCCTGTGCAATTCCTGCCGATCAGACTTGTGTGACGAAAATCCTCCCTGGCTGAAAGATTTGTTATGTGAACTTCAATTACAGGCGACTTAACGGCAGCAATTGCATCAGTAATAGCAACTGAAGTATGAGTGTAACCGCCTGCATTCAGTATAATTCCATCGGAAGAAAAGCCTGTTTTCTGGATTTCATTTATTATTTCGCCTTCAGTATTCGACTGAAAATATTTGAAATTGATATCCGGATAACGGGATTTAAGTACCTCAAGATAGTCTTCAAAAGAGGAATGTCCGTACTTTTCCGGCTCTCTTTTTCCGAGAAGATTCAGGTTCGGACCGTTGATAATTTCAATATACATCTGATAATACTTTATTAGCAGCGTTATGCTCTTTTGGCTTCATGCGAAATGTTATGGTAAAAATAGTCAAAAAAATAATGAGTAATCATTTTTTTTGTCACGAAGACGCTAAGATGCTAAGATATTTCAGATTGGTTCAGGTACAGGGTAAAACTTCATGCCTTAGCGCCTTTGTGGCACAATTCTTTTAATTACTTTTATCAGATGATCAGTTTATCAGAAAAAATGAGTTTTACCTGGAAAAAGTCATTCAGAAATTTTGAAACCTACCTCAGACTGGAAAAGTCATTATCCGAAAACAGTGTGGAGGCTTATCTGAATGATGTGTACAAACTCGAAAAATATTTCAGCGAAAAAAACATAGAAACTTTGCCGGCAAATGTGACTTATTCTGATCTCAAGGATTTTCTGATATGGTATGGAAGCAATAATACGAATACGCGCACACAATCAAGAGTATTATCTGGAATAAGGGCATTTTACAGATATCTTCTTATCGAAGGTGAAATTGAAGAAAACCCGGCTTCGCTTTTGGAATCACCGAAAATCGGACTTAAACTCCCGGAAGTGTTGTCTGTAACTGAAATCGACAGGATTATTGATGAAATTGATCTCAGTAAACCGGAAGGGCACAGGAATAAAGCAATTATCGAGACCCTGTATGGTTGTGGTTTAAGAGTATCGGAACTGGTTAATCTCCGACTAACAGATATTCATTACGGGGAAGAATTTGTTGTTGTCACAGGAAAAGGCAATAAACAAAGGCTTGTGCCTGTGAGCAAAAAGGCTTTGAAGGAGATTGATATTTACAAACAGGACAGGAATTTACTTCCGGTTATTAAGGATCAGAATATAATGTTTCTGAACCGCAGGGGCAGCCGGCTTACAAGAGCAATGATCTTTACCATAATCAAAGATCTGGCAGCCAAAGCCGGGATAAGAAAAAACATAAGTCCGCATACCTTCAGACATTCATTCGCAACTCACATGATAGAGGCAGGTGCAGATCTGCGTGCAGTACAGGAGATGCTGGGACATGAGTCAATCCTAACGACCGAGATCTACACCCATATTGACCGTAGTTTTTTACGGGATACCCTTATAATGTTCCATCCCCGGGCATAGAAAAGGACTTTGCGATCCCTGCCTGCCGGCAGGCAGGTTTGGGCAAAATCTTTGTGACCTTTGCGGTTAACGGATTTCTTTATTAACTTTGCCGCTTATTTTGCAAAAGCATTAAAACTAATACTTATCTCAAATCAATAAAATTATGTCACAAGTTAAAAGAGTCTACTCCTTCGGAAAGAAAACAGCAGAGGGTAAAACCGACATGAAAAACCTCCTCGGAGGTAAAGGTGCCAACCTTGCTGAAATGTGTTTGTTAGGATTACCAGTCCCTGCAGGTTTCACAATTACAACTGAAGCTTGTAATGAATATTATAAGAACAATTGTACTCTTCCGGCTGAATTGATGCCTGAGGTCTGGGCAGCTATGAAGAAGACTGAAGAAACAATGAATATGAAATATGGTGATGTTCAGAACGCATTGCTTGTTTCATGTCGGTCGGGTGCCCGCAGCTCAATGCCGGGTATGATGGACACAGTCCTGAATATAGGTCTCTGTTCAGCAACAATTCCTGGCTTTCTTAAAAAAACCAATAATCCTCGTTTTGTTTGGGACTCTTATCGTCGTCTCATTATGATGTATGCAGACGTTGTTATGGAAAAGGCAGAAGGGATAGATCTTGGTGAAGGTAAAGGAATCCGTAAACAACTTGATGAAAAACTTGACGAGTTTAAGAAACAGAAAGGTTATAAATCTGATACAGAAATAACTGCTGACGAACTTAAAGTTCTTTCTGAAGAATTCAAGAAAATCGTTAAAGCAGCACTTGGAAAACCATTTCCTGATGATGCAAGAGAACAACTTGAAGGCAGTATTAAAGCTGTGTTCAAAAGCTGGAATGGTAAAAAAGCAGTTTCATACCGTCGTATAGAAGGTATTCCTGATGATTGGGGAACAGCCGTCAACGTTCAGGCAATGGTATTTGGCAATATGGGTGACACATCAGCAACAGGTGTTGCTTTCACCCGTAACCCTGCAACCGGCGATAACCTGTTCTATGGTGAATGGCTTGTCAATGCACAGGGAGAAGATGTAGTGGCAGGTATCCGTACACCGAGTCCTCTTAATGATGATACCAAGAATGATCAGAATAAGCATCTTCACAGTATGCAGGAAGCTATGCCGGGTACATATAAAGAACTTTGGGATATCCGTAATATCCTTGAGAAATCTTTCCACGACATGCTTGACATTGAGTTCACTATTCAGGAAGGCACTCTTTATATGCTTCAATGCCGCACAGGTAAAAGGACCGGAACTGCTGCACTTAACATGGCAATGGATATGCTTCACGAGAAACTGATCGACGAAAAGACAGTTGTTATGCGTGTTGATCCCGCCCAGCTCGACGAGCTTCTTCACCCAATATGCGATCCCGCTGAAGAAAAGAAAGTTAATACAATAGTAAAAGGATTACCTGCAGGTCCTGGTGCCGCAGTAGGTAAAGTTGTATTTAATGCTGAAGACGCTGTTGCATGGTTCCGTAAAGGGGAAAAGGTAATTCTTGTTCGCGAGGAAACCAATCCTGAGGACGTTGAAGGAATGCGCGCTGCAGAAGGTATTCTTACAGCCCGCGGTGGTATGACATCACATGCTGCACTTGTTGCACGCGGTTGGGGAAAATGCTGTATCGTAGGTGCAGGTGGCCTTCATGTTGATGCTGCAAAAAAGACTGTTAAAATAGCAGGTTCAGATATAGTTTTGAAAGAAGGTGATTTACTTACCCTTAACGGAACAAAAGGAAGTGTTTATAAAGGAGCTCTTAAGTTGATGGATGCATCAGAAAATCCACGGTTTAAAGAATTCATGAATATAGTTGACAAGTATCGTAAAATGGGAGTCCGCACAAATGCTGAAACTCCGGAAGATGCAATTATCGCTCGTAACTATGGCGCTGAAGGTATCGGCCTGTTCCGCACAGAGCATATGTTCTACGGTAAAGGTTCAGAACAACCTCTTTTCCTTCTTCGCAAAATGATTCTTAGTGCAAATGAAACCGAGCGTCGTAAAGCTCTCGATGAACTCTACTCATTTGTAAAGAAAGATATGAAAGCAACTATGGCTGCTATGGACGGTCTTCCGGTAACTTTCAGACTTCTTGATCCCCCTCTTCATGAATTTGTTCCACAAGGAGCTGAAAAACAGGAAGAACTGGCAAAAGCCCTTGGTATTAAGAAAGAAGATATTGCTAAACGTGGTGAAGCTCTTCACGAATCAAATCCGATGATGGGACACCGTGGTGTTCGTCTTGGTATTACTTATCCTGAAGTAACAGAGATGCAGGTTCGCGCAATGCTTGAATCAGCAGTTGAACTCAAAAATGAAGGAAAGAAACCTTATCCTGAATTGATGGTTCCGGTTACCTGCGAGGTTGGGGAACTTGACTATACTAAAAAAGTATTTGACAAAGTGAAGGTTGAGCTCTGCAAAAAATTCGGAGTAAAAGAAATCCCATGCAAATATGGAACAATGATTGAAATTCCACGTGCTTGTCTTTTGGCCGATCGTATGGCTAAGACTGCTGAATTCTTCTCATTTGGTACAAACGACCTTACCCAGATGACATTTGGTTTCAGCCGTGATGATACAGGCGGGTTCCTTCATGACTATCTTGACAATAAGATCCTTGCCTCTGACCCGTTCCAGACAATTGATCAGGATGGAGTCGGACAGTTAATCAAGATGGCAGTTGAAAAAGGACGTGCTACCAGACCAGATCTTAAAGTAGGCATCTGCGGTGAGCAGGGCGGTGACCCGGCTTCTGTAGAATTCTGCTTCAAAGCAGGTTTAACATATGTAAGCTGTTCCCCGTTCAGGGTTCCAATAGCAAGACTGGCAGCAGCCCAGGCTTCAATAAAGTTTGGCAAATAAACATATCTGATTAATCAGAAAACAAAAGGGACCCTCAATCGCAGGTCCCTTTTTTCTTTCCATGGCCGGTCTACTTACCCCTAAGCAAAAACCTAAATGCTTTTATAGTACTATGACCCGTGAAAAGTGATCCACCCTATCCTTCCCGGAATAATTATTAAAAAAAATTGAACTATATTTCGAAATCATTCAGGTAAAGGCTTTTTCACCGGGAATTTATTGATTTAATAACCAAATTGCTTAAAATGATTGATGCCCTGGGTTTATTAAATTATGGTATTCAGGATGTTATAGAGGTCCTGAATAATCCGTCTTATAATACACTGTTTGCCGAAGAGACCAGAGTCGGTCTTACAGCGTATGAAAAAGGCATCATAACAAAAAATGGTGCAATAGCTATTGATACCGGGATTTTCACTGGGCGTTCCCCGAAAGATAAGTATGTTGTTCTTGATGACAAGACAAGAGAAACAGTATGGTGGAAATCTGAAAAGGCAAAAGTTTCTGATAACAAGCCAATCTCCATTGAGATATGGAATCATTGCAAGAATATTGCCCTCAGGCAACTGTCCAAAAAGAGGCTTTTCGTTGTAGATTGTTATTGCGGAGCAAATAAAAATTCCAGACTAAAAGTAAGGTTTATAATGGAGGTAGCATGGCAGGCTCACTTCGTAAAGAATATGTTCATCAGGCCAGAAAAGGAAGATCTTGATGATTTTAATCCCGATTTTGTTGTATTGAATGCATCCAAAGCCAAAAACCCTGACTGGCAGCAACAGGGTCTCAATTCGGAAAATTTTGTCTTTTTCAACCTTACCGAAGGCATGCTTGTAATAGGCGGAACCTGGTATGGCGGGGAAATGAAAAAAGGGATCTTTTCAGTTATGAATTATTATCTGCCGCTAAGGGGAATAGCCTCCATGCATTGTTCTGCAAATGTTGGTAAAGAGGGCGATACTGCTATTTTCTTCGGACTCTCCGGAACAGGAAAAACGACCCTCTCGGTGGACCCGGAAAGGGCTCTGATCGGCGATGATGAGCACGGATGGGACGAGGACGGTGTTTTCAATTTTGAGGGAGGCTGTTATGCCAAGTGTATCAGATTAAGTAAAAAAAATGAACCTGATATCTACAACGCCATCAGGCAAGATGCACTTCTTGAAAATCTTGTAGTTTTATCTGATGGTACCATTGATTTTAATAACACTTCGAAAACTGAGAATACCAGGGTTTCATATCCTATTTACCACATAAATAATATAGTAAAGCCTGTATCAAAAGCAGGACCCGCTAAAAAAGTTTTCTTCCTCACGGCAGATGCTTTTGGCGTTATGCCTCCTGTAAGTCATCTCACAGAAGAACAGACACGTTATTATTTCCTCAGCGGATATACTGCAAAAGTGGCAGGGACTGAAAGAGGAATTATAGAACCGGTACCCTCGTTCTCTGCATGCTTTGGTGCAACTTTTCTCATGCTTGACCCTATCATTTATGCAAATGAACTCACCAGAAAAATGAAGATGAATAATGCAGATGCCTGGTTAATAAATACAGGCTGGCTGGGTGGACCTTATGGCACCGGTACAAGAATAGACCTTCCTTCTACAAGACTGATAATCAATGCAATTCTTGATGGCTCTATTAAAAATTGTGAGTTTGCTACATTGCCAGTATTTAATTTAAAGATCCCTTCCATAATTGAAGGAGTTGATGCTAATATCCTCGACCCGGGAAAAGTATGGGAATCACCTTCCAAATGGCGGATTGCGGCAACTGACCTGGCTCTGAAATTTATCAATAACTTCAGTAAGTTCACCGCTAACAAAGAGACAGCCAGTCTGGTTAATTTTGGCCCCGTTATCTGAACAAGAGGGGTTTATTTTATTGTTATATTTGCCAAATTAAAATTATTTTATAGTATGAATATACCGGATGCAGTTATTGCTGCTGTTTTGGCTTATCTGCTCGGATCTATTCCTTCTGCCGTATGGATCGGTAAACGTTTCCACAATATCGATGTAAGGGAACACGGAAGCGGTAATGCCGGAACAACTAATACTATCAGGGTATTGGGATGGACTACGGGGATTCCGGTATTGTTGATTGATATTGCCAAAGGCTGGCTGGCTTCAATGTTACCTGTCTTTTTTCATCTGGCCGTAAGAGGAAGCGCTCTTATGACTAACCTTCAGTTAATTGCCGGGATAATAGCAATTATCGGCCATATATTTCCTGTTTTTGCCGGATTCAGGGGAGGAAAAGGCGTTGCAACAGTCTTTGGTGTTTTCCTTGCACTGCAGCCTTTGCTTACAATCTGCGTGATGGGTGTGTTTCTGACTGTTTTATTTATCACAGGTATCGTCTCGGTCTCATCAATGAGCGCCGGAGTATCATTTCCTGTTTTACTCTTTGTTTTTTTTGACACACCATCAGTGCTATTTAAAATATTTGCAATAATTGTCGGTGCAGCCCTTCTTGTCACTCATAGGGAAAATATTCGGAGAATATGGAGGGGAGAAGAAAAAAAGATTCTGAAATTTGGTAAAAAGAATAAAGAACCTGAAATCCAATAGTCAGCAAAATAAAATCCTTTAACCACACCCCTCGCCAGGCTCTAATCTTTATTCACATCTTTATTGGGAATAAGACTTTCGGAAATTTGTTCAGACCTGGGGGATCCCTCATTTTTCCACAGATAATGTTTCGGTTAAATAATAACTTATTTTTGTGGAAAAATTCGGGATGACAGCGATTTTAAGGGAGGACAAGGGGGAAGGAAGCAGCGACGATTCAACGGAATCTTGTTTTCTGATAAAATGACAATTGAATCGCCGCTGCTTCCTTCCCCCAATACACTACAAAAAACTGTCATCCCGAAACTCATCCACCTTTGGGTATAACTCTAAAGCAATGGTTATGAGGTGGATGAGTTGAGGGATCTCCCAATCATTACACTGGAATTTAATTAACAAATTCTTGTCCCTGATACCTAATCAAATAGTGAAAGGGTCTCTATTTCTAAAAATATTTTCGTTTGTTCGAATGGAAAATACGAATGCATCAACAATGTATGGAATAGTTGCTTTGCGGTTAATGGATTTCCTATGTGGTCTTGTATATTAAAATTGTTCCAGTATCTGTATCCTTTTATCTATTGGCGGGTGCGTGTCAAAGAGTGATGAAATAGAGAAAGAACCTTTCTTTTCAGGTACCTGTGGATTTTCAATAAACATCTGCGCGATATCTTTTCGTTTCACAGCCTCAATTGTAGGATCAACGGAAATTTTTCTCAGAGCCGATGCAAGTGCGAGAGGTCTGTGTGTAAGTTCGGCTGAACCGGCGTCCGCCAGATATTCACGTTTCCGGGATAAAGCAAATCTTAAAAGTGATGAGATTAGAAAACCTATAAGAGCAAGAACCAGGGCAATTATTATTGCCCATCCTCCCCCGCCATCCTTCTTGCTTCTTCCTCCTCCACCAAATTGAAGCATCCTGAAAATAGCCTGCGATATGAATGCAAAGATCCCGACAAAAATGATTGAGATAATAAGTAACCTTACATCCCTGTTTCTGATATGAGTGAGCTCATGGGCTATAACTGCTTCCAACTCTTCATCATTAAGTTTTTCAATAATGCCTTTCGATAGTGATATTGAAAATGTGTGCTGATCTATCCCGCTGGCAAAAGCATTTAAAGAATCATCATCAATAATATTGATTTTAGGGGTTGTCATCCCTGTTGAAATACAGAGATTCTCGACAAGGTTATAAACCCTTTTATTTTCATTCCTCTCAAGAGGTGTGGAATCAGTGGCAGAGTTAATCATAGCCGAATGCGAAAACCACGCAATTATGAACCAAAGACCTACACCACCTATAATGAAAGGAGCGGTTGTCAAAAAGCTCTGGTTTATCTGGTTTATAGTCCTGTGAACTTCCGACCCCATAGATATGAAGAAAAAGAACAGCCATGTCAGTACGAAAAAGATGAGAGGAAACATCACCAGTAACAGTACCGAATTGGAATTATTTCTCCAAATCTGGCTCTGCAAACCAAAATATTTCATATTCTCAGAACTGGATTTTTGGAGGTTGTTCTGCTTCAGCCCTCTGAGCTCCGAGTTCAAACATTGGTTCTCGTTTGAAATTAAACAGGGTTGCTATAAGGTTTGAAGGGAATAATTCGGTAGCAGTATTAAGCTCTTTGGTGGCTGAATTAAAGAACCGGCGTGCAGCTGCTATCTTATTCTCAATATCTGCGATTTCGTTCTGCAACTCCATAAAGTTCTGACTTGCCTTA
>PMIL01000326.1 GCA_003157075.1 Bacteroidales bacterium
GAGTGATTGATTAATGGAGGTATCTACATGATTAACAAGAGATATATCAATTCAAAACAGGTCCCGGAAGCATTTTCACTTGAGAAGCAAATAATGGAAAAAGAGGCTGGTTCGGGCATATTGAAAGGTAAGATATTTGATGATGTTTTTATTGATATTGGTATCCCGGAAGATTACAATCAGTCTCAGTCACTATTAACTCCGCCAAAAGAAAAATAATTTGAAATAATGAAGGCTCTTTTTTTAGATCGTGATGGAGTAATTAATATTGATAAGCACCATATTTTTCGCAAAGAAGATTTTGAATTCTCGAAGGGTATTTTTGATTTATGTAAAGAATACTCTTGCGCAGGATTCCTCATTATTGTTTTAACAAATCAGGCCGGGATAGCTAAAGGTTATTATTCCGAAGCCGATTTTCTTCAACTTACTGCGTGGATGATTGAGGAGTTTCTTGGGTATGGGATTACTATTTCTAAAGTCTATTATTGTCCTCATCATCCAGATATTACAGGTCCATGTGATTGCCGTAAGCCTAACCCCGGGATGCTTATTAAGGCAGTTAAAGAATTTGATCTGGATATCACTGAATGTGTACTGATCGGTGATAAGGAAAGTGATATTGAGGCAGGACGCAGGGCAGGGATCCCTGATTCAAATTTACATCTGTATCTTTCAAAATAGAAAAATATTGTCTGATCCGGATTATATTTTGAATTTTTATCCGGAAACAGACCAGTTTAAATATCAGACTCAGGAAAGTTTGATCAGATGTTTACTTTATCCCTGATCAGATATCTGTTACGTTCAGAAGAATTCCGGTTTACCAGTTCGCCGAGGAAACCTGTTAGAAACAAGATTGAACCAATGATCATTACTGCAAGACCAATAAAAAAGAATGGGCTTGTGGTAACCAGAGGTGCTCTGAGATGGTGTGAGACAAAAACGAGTTTCCTGACACCAAGATAGCCCGCCATTGTAAAGCCTATTAAGAACATGAGTGTACCCAATGAACCAAAGAGATGCATCGGGTTCTTTCCGAACCGGGTAATAAATCCTATTGTCAGCAGATCGAGATATCCTTTTAAAAATCTATCTATTCCATATTTTGTTACACCATACTTTCGTGCCCTGTGTTCAACAATTTTCTCTCCTATTTTTTTGAATCCCGCCTCTTTTGCAAGCATTGGTATGTACCTGTGCATTTCTCCGAATATCTCAATACTCTTAATAACCTCTGACTTGTAGGCTTTTAGTCCACAGTTAAAATCATGAAGTTTTATTCCTGATGCCCATCTGGCTGTGCCATTATAGAATTTGCTGGTAATACGTTTAACAAAAGGGTCATATCTCTTCTTTTTCCATCCCGATACAAGATCATATCCATCCGCAGTGATCATTTTGTAAAGTGCCGGTATTTCATCAGGGCTATCCTGAAGATCCGAGTCCATAGTTATCACTACTTCGCCGGATGCTTCGGTAAAACCTGTATGAAGAGCAGCTGCCTTTCCATAATTCCTTCTGAACCGATAGCCCTTAACGAAAGGATTCCTTCCGGCTATTGCCGCAATCTTCTCCCACGATGAGTCAGAGCTGCCATCGTCGATAAAGATTATCTCATAAGTAAGTCGGGCGTTTGAGCAAACAATGCCTATCCATTCAGTTAATTCCTGAATTGATTCCTCTTCATTATAAACAGGTATTACCAGCGACAGATCCATTGAAAACAGACTCAGATTAGTTTACCGGTATATCAATCAGTGGATTACCTTCTTTTTTAATAAAGATACTTACAAGAAGTGAATAANNATGCCATACCTGTATCAATGGCGGTCTGAGGTAATCCTTTTTTTACCATAGCTTCTTCAGCTATTGCCAGCGATTTTTTTGCTAATCCCGGATCAATTACAGCCCAGAGGATATACATATAGATCGCCATCAATAATGCCACATATACGTAAATGACAACTCCGGCGCCAATTGATTGACCATAAGTTATCTGACCATGCTTGAAATTATCGCGGTATGATTTTAGAAGAAAGTATAATAGTCCTAACTGGATGGGAATGTAGATATACCCCACACTCTTACTAAATGTAAGATCAAAAAAATAGAGTATCAGTGAAAATGTTATTCCTGCTGATGCCAATATTAGTCCATTGGTTAAATTAGCTTTCCAGACATTGACTTTTTCTTCCATGATTAAAGTTATTTTATTTGTGATAAGGTTAATTGTTTAACAACAAATATAGTGTAAAAATAGAAATGGGAACTGATGTTAATTTGGAATAATTATTTTGCATGCTACTTAATTTGTAGTACTTTTGTGCGGGGTAAGTCTTATACGACCAGCTCCTGCTGAACTCCCCCAGGATCGGAAGGTAGCAAGGGTAGGCAGTTGTAGCGGTGCGATATAAGTAGCTTACCCCTTTTTTTAGTGCCTGAAGTTTAGAGTGCCTAGAGTACTTAGAGTTTTAAAACTCTAGGCACTTTAGGCACTCTAGGCATTTTAGGCACTTTTCTCTATATTTATTGCAATTTTACGACATCATGTTGATCCGTATTTATAACGAGAACCCAAATCCTAAGCATATCAGGCAGATAGTTGATCTGCTGGAAGTTGGAGGCATCATTATTTATCCGACCGACACCGTATATGCCATGGGTTGCGATATTCTGGCTACAAAGTCAATTGAAAAAATAGCTCGCTTTAAGGGATTGAACCCAAAAAACCCTGAGCTTTCCCTGATATTCCACGACATGAGTCAGTTATCGGAATACACAATTATAAGGGATAATATTATCTTTAAACTGCTGAAACGAAACCTTCCCGGGCCATTCACCTTCATTGTACAGGCGAACAGTCAGATCCCGAAGTTATTTAAGAATAAGAAAAAGACCGTAGGAATAAGGATACCCGACAATAACATTGTTCTTGAACTGGTCAGGGAATTGGGCAGGCCGATTATCACAACTTCAATACACGATCCGGATGAATTAATTGAGTACACTACAGATCCTGAGCTTATCCACGAAAAGTATCACGATATCGCAGACCTGGTGATTGATGGCGGGTTCGGCAAAAACGAAGCATCGACTATTGTTGACTGCACGGGTGATGAAATAGAAATTGTAAGAGAGGGATTGGGTGTTCTTGAACTTTAAAGATCATTTACTGTAAAAGCTTTTGCTGAACAGAATCATCACTGTCAGTAATTCCAGCCGTCCAAGTAACATTAGTACAGAAAGAAACCATTTTCCGGCTATCGGAAGTGCAGAATAATTAGTAAACGGGCCAAATGTCCCCAGTCCGGGGCCAATATTTCCCAGCATTGAGGCTGAAGTACTGAAAGATGTAATAATATCATATCCCATAAATGAGATAATAAAAGTGCCGAGGCACATAATAAAAACATACAATGTTATGAATACCAGTAAATTATAGATTGTGCTTTGCGATATTACTCTTTTGTCAAGCCTTACCGGTATATAAGCATTCGGATGAATAATCCGCTTTAGTTCCTGCCGGCTGTTCTTTGTAACTAACAGAAGCCTGACTATTTTAATCCCCCCACTGGTAGATCCCGCTGTTCCGCCCGTAAACATGAGTATGAAAAAAATAACAAGTATTATACTTCCCCATAAATTATGGTCCTGAGTATAAAATCCGGTAGTTGTTATAATTGAGATAACGTGAAAAGCTCCGTCAAGTAAAGCCTTCCCGGGAGTAAAGCCAGATTTGAAATACAGAATCAGGGCAACGAAAGACACAAAAAACAGGCAGATAAGCGTGTAAAAAACAAACTCATTATTTCCGGCAACTTTCTTAAAATTGCCCTTAAGACCAAAATAAAGCAGGGTCATATTAGTTCCTGCAAGAAACATAAAAAAAGTAATTACGATCATAACATATGGACTGGAAAATGCTGCCATTCCGTTATTGTGTGTCGTAAATCCTCCTGTTGACAAAGTAGAAAAAGAATGACAGACTGCATCAAATACCGGCATTCCTCCAAAGTAAAGTAAAACGGCTTCGGAAAGAGTCAGGAAGAAATAAATTGAGATAAGCCTTTTTGCTGCATCAATAGTCCTGGGATGAATCTTATCAGTTGGCTGACCTGAAAATTCAACTGCTGCAATCTGGATATTAACTGATTTGAAAACAGGAAACAGAGAAAGCGATATTATTATAATTCCAATTCCGCCCAGCCACTGGGTAAGACTTCGCCAGAACAGAATACCATGAGACACTGAATCAATATTTGTCAGAATTGTGGCGCCTGTTGTTGTATAGCCTGAGACAGACTCGAAAAAGGCATCTCCGAAATTGGATATTGAACCGCTGAAGATATATGGCAAAGTGCCAAAAATGCTGGAAATAAGCCAGATACCTGTAACTATAATGTATCCTTCTTTGTTCCCGAAAATTCTCTCTTCATCTCGTAAGGGAGTGAAGACCAAAACACCAGTCACAATAGAGACAAGTGCAGAATAGCATAAGGCCGATACGGTATGTTCATGGTAAATGAACGAGACAGCCGCAGACAGCAGCATAAACAATCCTTCAACAATGAGTAGCAGGCTAAAAGCCCTGGCTATTATTCTGAAGTTGACCATAAACAGTTAGGTAAAATATTTAGAGAGCGTCTCGTAAGCTGAAGGCAATGTAAATACAACGACTTTATCGTTGGCTTTAATAATGGTATCACCTGTAGCTATGAACGGTTCTCCGTCTCTGGTTCCGCCTCCAACTATAGCGTCTTTTGGAAAGTCAATACTACGTAAAGTACCTTTTGTTATTTTTGAGTTTGCAGGAACATTAAATTCAATAACTTCCGCGTCAGTTCCGGTCATATATTTTACCTGAGTGACATTAGGATTTGTCGTGTGCCTGAATATCCTGCTGGCAGCAGATATCTTCTTATTAATTATAGTGTCTATACCGGTGTTCTCGGCAAGATTAATAAATTCCATGTTTTCAACTTCAGCAATAGTCTTCTTGACTCCCATCCTTTTAGCAAGAAGACAAGAGAGAATATTTGTTTCGGAGTTGCCTGTTACTGCCACAAAGGCATCCATCTGTGTAATCCCTTCCTGTTTGAGCAGATCAACATTCCTGCCATCTCCGTTAATTATAAGGGTATTGTCGAGCAGTTCAGCAAGATCTTCGCATCTTTCTATACTTGAATCAATCAGCTTTACTTCACATGTTTTCTGCAGATACAATGCAACATGTTTTCCTATCCTGCTTCCGCCAAGGATCATTATGCTTTTAGCTTCAAAATTTTCCTTCCCGGAGGTTTTCATCATTTCATCTATACCAGCATGGGTAGAAATAACGAAGACCATATCGCCCAGCTGGAAATGTTCATTTCCTCTTGGTATAATAGTGACAGCGTTTCTTTTGATGGCTACAGCCCGGTACTTATCTGTTTTGTGACTGACAGATATTTCCTGAAGGCTTTTATTCAGAATAGGAGCTTTTTCATCAAGTTTCTGTACATACATTGCAAGTTTGCCACCTGAAAACTCCATGAATTCGGTTGAACCTGTTTCGTGGAGTAACCCAAGGACCTCACGCGCAGCAATAAGTTCAGGATAGATCATCGAATCGACTCCGACTGATTTAAAAAATTCGAGGATAGAAGGTTCAAGATAGTCGAGGTTATCAATCCGGGCAATTGTCTTTACGGCTCCGAATCTCTTTGCCAGGATGGATGCAGTAATATTGGTGTCTTCCGAATGAGTAACCGCAATGAACAGCTCTGTTTTTTTACGGAGTGCATCTTCGAGTATCTTAATTGATGTGGCAGAACCTTCATGGGTAAGAACATCAAGAGAACTGTCAATTGGTTTAAGACGAGACTCCTCGGAATCAATCAGGATAATTTCATGATTTTCGTTTGATAAAAGCTTAGCGAGATGTGTCCCAACTTCTCCGGCTCCGGCAATTACTATTCTCATTAAAAATTTTTTAGGAAAAACATGACAAAATAAGAGATAAATCCCTTAATACTCAAGTTTTTTATGACTTTTATTTATGAACTGCTCATAACCTTCTGACAAAGGCCCCAGATTTCCTGACGAAATGAATCGAGTCAATATTTCCAGGAAAAGACTGTCCGGAAAAACGAAAACCTGATGCAGCTTCCGAAGATATAATTATCAGGACAGGAGGATGTAGCAATTTTAAACAATTTTCGACTCTTGGTTTAGCACCTGTAAGAATCACAATATCGGGCCGGTAATTCTGTAGTAGTTTATTATTCAAAAAGCCTGTTATGAGGATCTTTTTTCCGGCTGTTTCAATGCAACGCCAATCGGTTTTCAAAACATTCAGCTTTATCTTCAGTCCAAGTGTTGCAGAGTGTCTGTACACTTCTTGTCTGATAAGTGATGTATCGGCAAACAGATTGATTATTCTTCCTGTTTTGATTCCGATAGTTGATGCTCCGGGTGTATTATAAACAATTATTTCATTTGTCTTTTTTGAAGAAATCTCTTTTACAGTTCCTGTAAATACCAATAAAATCAAAAAAATCAAAGGAGAAAAAGCCGGCAGGGATTTTCTGTTCAACAGCCAATGGCTGAAAAGAAATATTGTGATAGCGAGCAGGATACATTCCAATGTAGTCATCCCGATGTTTTCAATTGATGAATAAGGGAGTGAAGCAGTACTTGCTGTCAGATACTCAGTTAGTCCGGTCAGATGACTTAATACAGTTGCAAAAAACAGTGACAGGAAGCGTATATGAAAAAGCAGTGGTACAAGACATCCGATAATAATCAGCAAATTGGAAACCGGCACTATTGTAATATTAGCAAGGATGAAATAGGTGGGGAATCTGTTAAAGAGCAGAATTGTTAGCGGCAGTGTACCAGTCTGAGCCACAATGGTGACAACGGATGATTGCCAGATCTTGTCGCTTAGCCAGCTTTTGAATACGAGGATATGGTAAAAGCCGTTATAAAAAGTCATAATATAGATTACGGCGGAATATGACAGGAGGAAACCGGCATCAAATATTACTGATGGCCTGATAAGGATTAGAACAAAAGCCGATGCAAGCACTGAGTTAATTCCATTTGCAGGTCTTTTAATCAGTTTCCCTGACTGTAGAAATGAATACATGAGTGTAGCCCTCAGAACTGAAGGCGTTAGCCCTGTTATAAATGCGAATGACCAGAGAATAAGAATTGTTATAATTATTCTAAAGACATTATATCTTCCTTTCATGAAAAACAGGACATTGAATACAAACAGACTCAGAATTATAGCATGCAGACCTGAAACTGCCATAATATGCATTACCCCCGCTTTGATAAAATTCAGTTTTTGTTCAGGATCAAGCATGCTTTTCTGGCCAAGAGTTATTGCAGAAACAAGTGCCAGCCTTTCTCCTGAGATACCTCTTTCCCTGAACATTGTGATGATCTTCTCTCTTAAAATCAATGCTCTGTGAATCAGTTTTCTGCGAACAGGAGTAAAACGACCGGTAAAATCCTTGCTGTTTGTAAATGCATAGTATCTGATACCCTGGTTTTCCATGAAAAATCTGTAATCAAACTCATAAGGATTTGCTCTGTTAACAATTTCGAGGGGCGTGCACCGGATAATGAGTATATCGCCCGGAATGAATGATATATTGGATGAGTCCTTTTTATTATAAAGCAGGATTGACCCTTTTAGTGTTTCAATCTTCCCCTCCTCAATTTTCGAATTTAATTTTACTGTCAGCCTGAAACTATTTTCTCTTTCCTCCGGAAAATCAGTCAGTGTGCAAATGAAAATCGCCTTTTCATTTTTTAGGATTGAAAGAGAGTTTTTTTCATAATTGTAAAGTATCAAACCGCACAGGTAAAATGATAATGTCAGAGTAAAGCCAAATAGGAGGTTGGTCTGATATCTGTTGAAATAAAAGCTTAAAAGAAAGCCTGATATAATGATAATCAGTCCAATAGCCAGTTGCAGCAAATCTGGTTTGAAGTACAGGCCTGAGACTATTCCGGCACATAACGGCAGGCCAATACGAAG
>PMIL01000179.1 GCA_003157075.1 Bacteroidales bacterium
AATATCAACGTTTCCTTATCAATGTACTTACCATTCTGGCATGCTGGCAATAGTTATTGTCCAATAATTATAAATATTAAAATCATTTCAAATATAAAAAATTCTCTGTATGAAATTTAAACAACTGGGCAAAACCGGAGTGTTGTTATCAGAGCTTTGCTTTGGAACAATGACCTTCGGAGGAAAAGGATACTGGAAAGCAATTGGCCAACTGCCTGAAGATGAAGTAACCCGGTTGGTAAAAATGGCAATTGACCATGGGGTCAACTTCTTTGATACTGCAAATGCATATTCGGAAGGATTAGCCGAAACTCTTTTTGGAAAAGCCCTTAAAAACATTGGAATTAACAGACAGACAGTTTTTATAGCAACCAAAGTCAGACTCAGGATGGGGGAAGGGGCAAATCAGGTGGGATTGTCGAAACTTCATATTCTCGATTCAGTGGATGATAGTTTACTGAGACTCGGGTTGTCACATATCGATATGTTGTATATACACGGTGTGGATCCGATCACTCCCCTGGAAGAGACGATGAGGGCCCTGGAGGATGTTGTAAGATCGGGCAAAGTCCGTTACCTTGGAGTAAGTAATCATCCGGCATGGATGGTTATGAAAGCAAACAGCTTTGCTGCAAATCTCGGTTGGACAAAGTTTGTAGCTTCTCAAAACTTTTACAGCATAGCCAGCCGGGATATAGAAAGAGAGATTGTTCCAATGGCTCTGAGTGAAGGGATCAGTATTATGCCATGGAGCCCGCTGGCAGGAGGATTCCTCTCCGGAAAATTCAAACGCGAAACTAAGACTGATGGTGGCAACAGAAGAGATAATTTTGATTTTCCGCCTATAAATAAGGACAAGGCCTATGATATTATAGATGTTATGAAAAAGATATCTGACCGTTACAGCGTTTCTGTAGCCCGGGTGGCATTATCATGGACTAAGGAAAAAGCCGGTGTTACAAGCGTTATTATAGGAGCAAAAAGTGAGGAACAGCTTTTGGATAACCTTGCCTGTACTCAACTGCAGCTAACTCAGGATGAAATAAAAGAACTTGATACTATAAGTGCATTGACTCCCGAGTATCCCGGATGGATGGTTGAAAGACAATTAACCGGCCGGTTCCCCGAAATAAAATAATTACCCACTAAATCCCCCTTAGGGGGACTTAAGAAGAAGTAAAATTATTAATCCAGCCGACTGAATTCTATTGCTCTGTATACTTCTGTGCCTCCTCTGTGTCCTTATAGCTATGAAAGACTTCACAATATTGGTAACAAAATTTAACTTTCTCTTTTTTATTATGAACCCCCTTTCATTTTCCCCCAAGGGGGAAATGTTTAGCTACTCCTTCCCCCGTGGGGGAAGGTTGGGAAGGGGGTAAAGAATTAAGGGAATAAGATTTGAAATCATGATAAAACATTCCAAAAGCATGTTACATGAATTCTGAAGAAATACATAGCTATCGGGACATAGAGATTAATATTTGTATTCTTCTTCTTAAATATTGACTACTTTTGCACACTTTTTAATATCATTTAAGGACAGTTATCAATTTCTATCAGAAGATCTAATAAATGATTACAGCATCAAATCTAAGTATTCAGTTTGGCAAACGCATTTTGTTTCAGGACGTTAACCTCATTTTTACACCAGGCAACTGCTATGGGATAATAGGAGCTAATGGCTCAGGAAAATCTACATTTCTGAAGATGCTTTACGGTGGTGTGGATGCCAGAACCGGTTCGGTTTCTTTTGGACATGGCGAACGGTTATCTGTTCTGAAGCAGGATCACTTTGAATTTGATGAATGTGCTGTACTCGATACGGTCATGATGGGCCATAATCAATTGTGGAGTATTACGAAGGAAAAAGAAAGTCTTTATTCAAAATCCGATTTTTCTGATAAAGATGGTTTACGGGCCTCCGCGTTAGAAGAGAAATTCAATGAACTTGACGGTTGGAATGCCGAAAGCAATGCCGCCAGCTTATTGAGCGGACTGGGAATTAAAGAAGAACAACATCATAAGTTATTAAAAGAGCTTACCGGGAAAGAAAAAGTGAAAGTGCTTCTTGCCCAGGCCCTGTTCGGAAAGCCTGATAATTTGTTACTCGATGAGCCTACAAATGATCTTGATCTTGATACAGTAAACTGGCTGGAAAATTATCTTTCAGAGTTTGAAAACACAGTCCTGGTAGTGTCGCATGACCGACATTTTCTTGATTCGATTTGCACACAAATCATTGATATAGATTTTAGCAGAGTCCAGCAATTTTCAGGAAATTACAGTTTCTGGTATGAGTCGAGCCAGCTTGCTCTGCGGCAGCAACTTACACAAAATAAAAAAGCTGAAGAGAAGAAAAAAGAGCTGCAGGAATTTATTGCACGGTTCAGGGCCAACGTAAAGAAGTCAAAACAGACTACCAGCAGGAAAAAAATGATNNAAACTGCTGTTTAAAGATGTTAATTTTACAGTCAACAAAAATGATAAAATAGCGATTTTGTCACGTGACTCCAGGGCTATGACGGCATTATTTGAGATCCTTAAAGGCCATGAGCAGCCTGATCATGGTTCTTTCGAATGGGGACAGACAATTATAAAAGCCTATCTTCCTCTGGAGAATGAAAAGTTTTTTGAAAAAGATATAAGTCTGATTGACTGGCTGGCCCAGTATTCTGAAGATACCAGTGAGCTTTATCTCAGGGGTTTTCTTGGAAAGATGCTTTTCTCAGGAGAAGAAGCCAATAAGAAGGTGAATGTTCTTTCCGGTGGAGAACGAGTTCGTTGTATGATAGCCCGAATGATGATTCGTAATGCCAATGTAATGCTTCTTGATAGTCCCACAAATCATCTTGATCTGGAATCGATCCAGGCATTCAATAACACTTTAATCAGGTTCAAGGGAATAATACTGATGTCTTCTCATGACCATGAGTTTATTCAGACTGTTTGTAACCGTGTAATTGAAATCGGTCCTAAAGGAATGATTGACAAGCAGATGCAATATGATGATTATATATCTGATGAAAGCCTGCTTGAAAGACGAAGGAATTTGTATTAAATATATCCTGTCTGCTAATTAAATATCTTGCTTTAGGCTTCTGACATCTGAAATTATTGAATTATCTGTAAGCCAGTTTCAGTTTTATTGTTGTCTTGGTTAATCCTGAATTGTTGGCATTTCTGCGATAGTCATTTCCTGAATTTCCCCTGTTGTCATTCATTCCTCCTCCTCTCATTCCTCCACCTCTCATTCCGCCGCCGCCGCCCATTCCGCCGCCTCTCATGCCACCCCTATGCATGCCTCCTCCACCTCCTCCTCCTGATCCGCTTATCCCATTGTTCCCGTTGCTTGATTTTGTATCCGGATTTATTTTAATCTGATAATTGAAAATCGTGTTGGAATCAGATGGAGTCAATTCCTTTTTATAGAAAGTTGAAAAGGGGATTACGGCTTCATAATTCATTATGCCCCTCTCATCAAAATTTATAGCCGCTGATATGCCTGTGTTGTTAGGAGGAGACAATGAGATAATCTTCCCTATGTGCGATTTAAAACCGATAAGCTCCATTTCCCGTGCTTCTGCAAGAAGTTTTAGTTTGAAATCTGAGCGGGCACCTGATCTCCCACCTGCATCAGGTCGGGCACCCGGATTTTTTTCTGTACCCGGATTTTTGTCAGAAGAATTACCGATAGGATACTTAATACCGACACCAAAGGATTTTTTGCCAAGAGTATCGATTGCGAAGTCAAGCCCGCCAAGCAGTATTTTTGTTTGAAGGAATTCATTTGAGATGCTGCAGCAAAAATAAAGATTATTATGATCGTTTGAGATAGAGTAGTTTATACCAGTTTCCTGGTCATAAAACCTTAGTGGGTTTGGCCATTCGTTAATCTGTCCGTCGACAGCAACCGGTTTACTCTGCCAGCTTGAAGAATTGTAAAGTGAATGAGTACACGAAACAAAAAGACAAAAGATAATAAAAGACGAAATAACTTTTTTCATGTGTTTGATTTCTGATTTTGTAAGAACTCCTTTATGCAGTGCAACTATATCGGATTTAAAGCCGGATGAATATTCTTATGTTAATAGACAATAACTTCAATGTAAATATTCCATTAAGAACTAGAATCCTGATCTCAGGAGCAAATCATTGCTAATTTTAAATTAAAAGAGTCTGCGTCAGACCTGCATTATGCCTTAAATAACTGTGAATTATGTAACTTATTTAAGGACTTATATAATTGATAACTGAAGTTTAGCATATACTTTCGCCGTAATGAGAAAGGAAGACAGCTCAGAACTTGAGATATCGTTATTGCTGGAGGCATTTTACCATAAATACGGGTATGACTTCAGACAGTATTCCAGAGCGCATATCCGACGCAGGATAATGAGCAGGATGGGATTAACAGGGATTAGTGATGTTGCTCTGATCCAATCTAAAGTTTTGAATGATCAGACATTTGCGTATGAACTTTTGCAGGATCTCTCAATAACTGTAACCGAAATGTTCAGGGATCAGGAGTTTTACAAATCAGTCAGGAAAAATGTTATCCCTGTCCTCAAAACTTACCCATTTATAAAAATCTGGCACGCCGGATGTGCAACCGGACAGGAAGCTTATTCAGTGGCGATCATTTTAAAGGAGGAAGGTTTGTATGACAGGACAACGATATATGCTACTGATTTTAACCAGCAGGCTTTGGACCGGGCTAAAGAAGGAATCTTTTCGAATGCTATGATGGAAGAGTATGCCTTAAATTATCAATTGTCAGGAGGTATAGCATCATTTTCAGATTACTTTACATTCAATTATGACAGGGGTATTATAAATCAATCGTTGAAAAAAAACATTGTCTGGGCAAATCATAATCTGGTAACAGATAGTGTATTTGCAGAGATGAATATGATTATTTGCAGAAACGTACTCATTTATTTCGACATTAATTTACAAAATAAGGTTCAAAAACTTTTATATGAAAGCCTTATTCCCGGTGGAATTTTAGGTTTGGGTTTAAAAGAAAGTTTGCGCTTTACGGATTATTCTGAAAAATATACAGAGCTGGATAAAAAACTGCGATTATTTAAAAAGAAATATTGACAATGCGATATGAAGCAATTGTAATCGGTGTTTCTTCAGGTGGATTAAAAGCGTTGAGACTTATTTTTTCTGCTTTGCCATCGGGTTTTGCTACGCCAATTATTGTAGTCCAGCATATCGGTCCACGATCAGAGAACAGCTGGATAAAGCTATTAAATGAAAGCTGTATTATTCCTATAAAAGAGGCAGATGAAAAAGAAAAAGTTGCAACCGGGATTTATGTTGCTCCGTCTAATTACCATTTGCTGATTGAAAAGGACAGAACCTTTTCCCTCACAGTTGATGAACGTGTGAATTTTGCACGCCCGTCTATTGATGTTCTGTTTGAATCGGCCGCTGAAACTTATAAAGAAAAACTGATTGGGATAATTCTTACAGGCGCCAATAATGACGGGACAAAAGGGGTAAAACGAATAAAAGAATGTGGAGGGCTGGTAATTGTTCAGAATCCCGCAACTGCTGAATCTTCTTATATGCCTGCTTCAGCAATCGCAGCTGTTCAGCCTGATCATATTATGGAGCTGGATCAGATCGGCCAGTTGCTGATAAAAATTACATTAAGTGCTAATATTTAAAAAGAGGAAAATGAAACTAGGAAGAAAAATATTAACTGCCTTAATTGCCTGTACCATAATCTTTGTTGGTCTTGCAGTTATTATATTGAAAAACACCGAAAAATTTACTGCTTCCAACGACCTTGTTGACCATACTAACAAAGTATTGAATGAATTCCAAAAATTGCAAGTATCTACAGTTGATATAGAAACCGGCTCACGTGGATTTATCATTACCGGCGATGAAAGATATCTGGAACCATTTTCAATTGCCGGTAATAGCTTAAGTGAACATATTGAAAAAGTAAGGGAGCTGACTAAAGATAATGCGGTTCAGCAGGCCAACATAGATCAACTTGAAAAGGAACTTAAAATTCGTTTTAATGAACTAAACTATGGTATCAACGCCAGAAGAAAGGATTTTGAAACAGCGAAAGAGTTTATTCTGTCAGGAACAGGAAAAGAAACATCAGACAGCATAAGAAAAATAATTGATAAAGCGCTGAATGCAGAATATAAATTACTGGCTGAACGCAAACAAATAAGTGCTAATGAAGCTGGTATTTTTAATAAGGTTTTTATTTTTTTACTGGCTATCCTCTTTATCATTCTTTTGGTAGTCATCAATTTAGTCTCTATAAATTTAAACACGATTAAGAAGTCAGAAGAAAAAACTTCAGGTAAAAACTGGTTACTTACAGGCTACACTGAACTTAACGGGAAACTAAAAGGAGACCAGACCATTGAAGAATTGGCAAACAATACAATAAGCTTTTTATGCAATTATCTTAATGCAAACATTGGGGCTCTATACCAGTTCGGCAATAATGAGAAGGAACTTATACTTAGCGGTCAGTATGCTTTTTCCTCTCCAAAGGATACTAAATCGAGGTTTGCATTGAATGAAGGATTGATTGGCCAGGCAGCAAGGGAGCAAAAACAAATTTCTTTAAATGATTTAACTGATAACGAGATTAGGATCACTTCATCTGTGTTAAATGTCAAACCGCGGCATTTGTTAATTACTCCATATTTATTTGAAGGAAAAACTATGGGTGTTATTGAAATGGGAAGAATCACGGATTTCACCGAAACTGAAAAGGAATTCATAGCTGCCTCAATGGATATTATTGCAATAAGTGTTAATTCAGCTATTTCCAGACAGAAGATCCAGGAATTGCTAGAAGAAACGCAACATCAGAATGAAGAGAAAGAAAAAAGGGCAGGAGAATTAAGCATCGCCAATAAAGAACTCGCCTTTCAGAATAAAGAAAAAGAAAAACGTGCAGCCGAATTGGTGGTAGCAAATAAAGAACTTGCTTATCAAAATGATGAAAAAGAAAAACGTGCAGCCGAATTGCGGATTGCCAACATCGAGCTTGCCTACCAGAATAACGAAAAAGAAAGAAAGGCTGACGAATTAGGTATTGCAAATGAAGAACTGGTTTATCAAAGCGAAGAAAAAGAAAAAAGAGCCGCAGAGCTGGTTATTGCCAACAAAGAACTTGCATTTCAGAATAATGAAAAGGAAAAACGCGCTTCGGAGTTAAGTTTTGCCAACAAAGAGCTTTCCAATCAGGCGGAAGAACTTCAGACACAGCAGGAAGAGCTTAAGCAAATTAATGAAGAACTGGAGCAGCAGGCTCAATTTCTGAAACAGCAGCAGGAAGAACTTCAGATGACCAATGAAGAGTTAGAAGAACAAACTCAGTCACTGGAAATAAAAAACTTAGAAGTACAGACAGCTAAAAACGATATTGAACAGAAAACAAAACAGCTTGAGATAAGTAGTAAGTATAAGTCGGAGTTCCTGGCAAACATGTCTCATGAGTTGAGGACCCCGTTAAATAGCCTGCTCATTCTTTCAAAAGACTTATCGGAAAACAGAAATAATAACCTTGACAGCATCCAGGTAGAGAGCGCAGAAATAATTTATAAAAGCGGGCATGACTTGCTTTTATTGATCAATGAAGTACTTGACCTCTCCAAGATTGAAGCAGGGAAGATGACAATCAATATTGAAAACGTTTCGCTGAAAAAATTCAGCAATGAACTTATCAGGGAGTTTAAACATCAGGCGGAGCAAAAAGAACTTAAGTTATCAGTAAAATTAGATAATGATTTGCCTGAAAGCATCCGGACAGATCCGCAACGTTTGAACCAGATAATGAAGAATCTTTTATCAAACGCCGTAAAATTTACGGAAAAGGGAAGCGTTAATATGCATATCGCGGGAAGTGATAATAAAGTGATCATTTCAGTCACAGATACTGGAATAGGGATATCAGAAGATAAACAAATATCTGTATTTGAGGCTTTTCAACAGGCAGAAGGGGGAACATCGAGAAAATATGGCGGTACAGGATTAGGCCTTTCAATTTCCCGTGAACTGGCCAGGTTACTGGGAGCGGAGATAAAACTGAAAAGTAAAATAAATGGCGGGTCCGTATTCTCTCTTATAATGCCTTTGGAAATACAGGCTGATCAGGAACCTTTAAACATAGATACAATTAAAAAATCTGCTTTGTTAAATACCAGGTCATCCGAAGCTGGTAAATATCTGAACTATCCCGGTATTGCAGATGACAGGAAGACAATGGCAGGCAGTGACAAAAAAGTGCTCATTATTGAGGACGATCTTAAATTTGCCTCAATACTATTAAAGCTCGCCAATAAAAAAGGATTTAAATGTTTGTCAGCAGCTACGGGCGAAGACGGTTTATTGCTTGCATCAGAATACAAACCTCAGGCAATCATTCTGGACATGACTCTGCCAGGTATAAACGGACATGATGTATTATCCGAATTAAAAAGTAATCCTTCTGTGAGGCATATCCCTGTTCATATTATTTCAGCCAGGGAACGCTCTCTTGAATCGATCAGGGAAGGGGCCGTAGAATATCTGGTGAAACCCATAGATAAAAAAGACCTGGAAAAAGCTTTTACCCGGATTGAAAATTTTGTTGACAGAAAAATAAAAAATCTTCTTATAATTGAAGATAGTGAAAATGCCAGGAAGGCTATGCGGATTCTGATTGGCAACGGTGATGTAAGTTGTTTCGAAGCGGGTACCGGAAAGGCAGGTTTAGCTCTGTATCAGAAGAATCATATTGATTGTATCATACTCGATATAGGATTGCCTGACATGAGCGGTTTTGAATTTATAAAGAAACTGGAGAATATAAAGGAGCATGACATTCCACCGATAATTGTATATACCGGCAAAGAACTTAGCAAGGAAGAAAATAATGAGCTTCAGAAATATGCTGAGAGTATTATCATAAAAGGAGTCAAGTCAGAAGAACGATTGCTTGATGAGACCTCTCTTTTTCTTCACAGGACAATAAGCAATTTACCAAAGTCAAAACAGCTGATTATTAATAATCTATACGATAAGGAATCTGTATTTCACACAAAAAAAATATTGGTTGTAGATGATGATATGCGGAATCTGTTTGCACTATCCAAAGTATTGAAAGAACGCGGAATGGAGATATTAAAAGCTGAGAACGGGAAAATTGCCCTTGAGATGCTTGATAGTCATCCTGATATTCATTTAGTATTGATGGATATCATGATGCCTGAAATGGATGGCTATGAGGCGATGCAAAGAATCCGGGCTCAGATGAGGTTCAATAAGTTGCCGGTCATTGCACTCACCGCAAAAGCCATGAAGGATGATAAGCAAAAATGTATTGATGCTGGTGCTAATGATTACATTACCAAACCTATTGATGTAGATCGTTTGCTTTCATTGATGCGCGTTTGGTTAAGCCAGTAATTAATAATAATTAACGACTGAAACATTTTTAATGAAAACGAAGCCAAATTGCATTGTTAAAATATTATTGGTTGATGATCTGCCTGAGAACCTGTTTGCTTTGGAATTAATTCTTTCCAATAAAAACTATCTATGCGTGAGAGCAAATTCCGGAAATGAAGCGTTAAAAATCCTGCTTCATGAACAAGATTTCGCTATCATACTTATGGATGTGCAAATGCCGGAGATGGATGGTTTTGAAACAGTGGAATTAATCCGGGAAATCGAAACACTTAAACATATTCCTATTATCTTTTTAACTGCATGTATGGAGGATTCCATACATATTTATAAAGGCTACCTGGCGGGTGCCGTCGACTATTTAATTAAACCGCTTATACCCGAAATATTAAAGGCTAAAGTGGCAGTTTTTGTCGATCTTTATTTGAAAACCCATGAATTATTAATTCAGAAGGAACAGATGAAAGAGCTTTACAGTGATGTTACTGCTCAAAAATTACTTTCAAAATATTCACTTAGTCTGATTGAAGCCAGCCACGATCCATTATTTGCGATTAGTCCGGAAGGAAAGATAACTGATATGAATAATGCGTCTGTAAAAATTATCGGAATACCTCGGGAAACATTAATTGGCACAGATTTCTTTGATTACTTTACAGAACCACTAATGGCTCGCAAGGTTTACCAGGAAGGATTTGCTAAAGGCTCTGTTGCCGATTCACCTTTAACGCTTCGGCATAGGGACGGAAAACTGACAGATGTTCTGTTCAATGGTGCAGTTTATAATAATGAGAATGGTAAAGTATTAGGGGTTGTAATTGTTGCAAGGGATGTCACTGAGCAAAAAAGGATAGCCACGGAATTAAATGAGGCGAAAATATCAGCTGAGCTGGCAACCGGAGTCGCCCTGGAAGCAAAACTTAAAGCTGAAAGTGCCACATTAATTGCAGAAAATGCAGTCAGGGCCAAACAGCAATTCCTTTCAAATATGAGTCATGAGATCCGGACTCCCATGAACGCCATATTGGGATTTACCAAAGTGGTTCTGAAGACAGATCTGACACCAAAACAGACAGAATATCTGACAGCTATAAAAATAGGTGGTGATACATTAATCGTGCTCATAAATGATATTCTTGACCTGGCAAAAGTGGATTCAGGGAAAATGACATTTGAAAAAACACCGTTCAAACTGGCCTTATCAATTTCAGCCATGCTTCACCTGTTCGAAACAAAAATTCAGGAAAAGAATTTAGTGCTTATTAACGAATTTGATGCGAAAATTCCGGAAATATTGATTGGCGATCCTGTTCGCCTGCACCAGATTATCTTAAATCTGGTGAGTAATGCAGTAAAATTCACCTCAGAGGGGAAAATAACCCTGAGTGTATGCTTAATCAGTGAAAATGAAGAGGAGGCAATTATAGAATTCAGGGTATCAGATACCGGTATTGGAATAGCAGAAAATAAGATAGGCTATATTTTTGAAAATTTCCAGCAGGCAACAGGAGGTACTACCAGACTATATGGAGGAACCGGTTTGGGACTTGCAATAGTGAAACACCTTGTAGAAGGGCAGGGGGGAACAGTTACTGTGGAAAGCAAAATCAATGAAGGCTCAATATTCAGCTTTATCCTGAATTTTCAGAAAACCAAAGCTGAGGCTCAATTAGTAAAGGAAACGTTTGATTTAAGCGAGACAATTAAAAATGTAAAGGTATTGGTAGCCGAAGATATGGCGCTCAACCAGTTATTAATAAAAACAATACTGGATGATTTCGGATTTGAATGTGATATTGCAGCTAACGGAAAAATAGCAACCGAAAAACTTGTAACAAATCTTTATGATATAGTGTTGATGGATCTGCAGATGCCAGAGATGAACGGATTTGAGGCTGCCGGATACATTCGGAACACCCTGCATCTCACCATTCCCATTATTGCCTTAACTGCCGATGTAACGACTGTAGATCTGGCAAAATGCCGTGAGGTGGGGATGGATGATTATATAGCAAAGCCTGTTGATGATCAGTTATTATACAACAAAATTGTGGGTCTGGTAAAGCCTGTTTGCGAAGTAAAATAGCGAACCCCCGATGCTCATTCGGTTAAGAAATGTGTTAGTCCTGGTTGAAGTGAGCCTGAAGGGAAAATCCTTAAAATAGTTGTGAATATGTTATGAAATCAGAAAATTTATGATACTTTTGCGCTTCCTTTGTAGGCTGAATCATTGGCCCTGGGGAGATAACCTCCTTCGTTAAAGCTTCGGAGGTCAAAATGCTCCTTCGCCAAGGCTTCGGAGCACAATGCGGGGTGTAGCGCAGTTGGTAGCGTATCTGGTTTGGGACCAGAGGGTCGTCAGTTCGAGCCTGGCCACCCCGACAAAAGAAAATAAAGGAGTCAGACAATGTCTGGCTCCTTTTATTTTGAAGCTGAAAATCACTTCAGAACCGGGAGCTAATGCTTTAACCAATGGTCAAACCAATCAAAGGCTTCCGTTTGCATTTTTGAATCAAACTTGTGTCCTCCCGGATAAAATGAACATTTGTAACGGTCAGCTGCATCAGCTTTTTTAAAGACATCCTGCAGTATTCTGTCAGCTGCATTCATCTCCTGCAGAGTATATAAGTCATCTTCCGAATCGTTGAGCACCATGGTCGGAAGCGGTACCCTCAATCCAAGTATCTCAGGAAAGTCCAATTCATTGGGCAGAATCGGAACAAATGTCATCCAGGTATGGGTAAACGATTTATTCAAGAGAAAATCTTTCCAGGTTGTCATGAATCCGACACAAACAGCACACTTGATTCTTGGATCAAGCCCCCCCATAAAAACGGTTCTCGTTCCTCCGCCGGATAATCCTCCGCATCCTATCCTGTCAGGATCAACATCTTTTCGTGAACATAAAATATCGAGGGCTTTCCGGTCCTCTCCAAAAAATACGCCGGGCCATGTAGTACCGGCACTGAACAATGATTTGGCCATAACACTCTCGTGGTCAGCTGCCCATGCATTATAAGCTTTGATATTTTTTGGATCTTCAGGATTATCATCATTCAAACCCTTACGTAAACCTTCAGGTACATCCTGGAACATTACCCGTCGGCTTGCAAAAGAGAAGGCGTCAGGTACCAGTACAACATATCCTCTCTTTGCGATTTCATTGGCCCATGCTTTGCCGCTGTAATAATCCTGTTGATGTTCAATTATTACGGGATGCTGAACACTATTTGTCTTTGTAATTTTCCTGGTGCCGAAATACTTATTCCCTCCATGATCATGAAAGGCGAGAATACCCGGCAATGGTGTCTTTGCATTTTCGGGTTTCAATAGAATAGCATCTGTAGGACGTCCATACGGTAATTGCCACCTCAGCTCTTCCACTTGCAGACCATCATAGTTGTATTTTCTTATTATTGTTACTTCAGGGATTCCCCTGATATCCGGAATTGAGAGTCGTTTTTCAAGGCACATTTTAGCACTTTTTTGCCATTTATCCCGTTCCGGCCATTCTTTATTCCTGAAGGACATGGAAGGCAATTTATTTTCGGTAAGAGAAGAAGCCCACTGCCCATATAATCCAATGATACTAAGGTTTTCCTTACTATGCCCCATAGACTCTGTATTATGACTGATTTTTGTATTCGTAAAATCAAAGTTTGGACCCTGCTTCAACCCAAATCCCTCTGAAATATTGCTCCCGGCTATGCTCAGGCTCGTCATCCCGGCATACTTAAGGAATTGTCTTCTGGTATTTTTCATAGTTCTGTTTTTACACTGATCATTTTTAAAGTATCAGGTACTTTCATCAAATTAAGCATAGTGCTGATAAAGATTTTTAGACCTTTCACTGGCTTTAACTATGATAATTTTTGATTTCAGTCCTTTAATTATAAATGGTTACATCCCATTTTCCGGGATCAAGGATCGTAAATTCAAAAATAACCTGATGTGTGGCTGTGTGTATCTGATTCCATGAAGTATACGTAACTTTCACATCTAGTGGTACAGCTGTATTCCGAAGACAATAAAAGTTATTTAAACGATATTCCTCCCCGCTGCTATAGGCCATGGAAAAATCATCAACTAAATCGTCATCACCGCCTATCATTATCCTGATTGCTACTCCATTATCAATATTTCCTGATTTCGTAACAGAGTAACGTGGAACACTCCGGCTGAATTTTATCCTGTATGGAGGGACAAACTTCTCACCCAGGTATTTATCATCTTTCCAATACCCGGCAACAGTTGAATCCTTATATACCATTTTGCCGATACCGTCTTTCTTACCATTTTTCCATACTCCTTTGAAATAGGTCCCGTTTGCCCAGGTGTAAGTGCCATTACCGTCAGGAATTCCCATTGTGAACCTTCCCTCGTAGCGGTCAACTCCCTGAGCTATTCCTTTTCCATGTGCAAATCCGTTTTTACAGCCTCCTGAATATGATCCGGAAATGTTAGCGGGAATTACCTTACATTCACTTTGCTGAGCATAAACATAATTAGAGGAAACAAGGACCAAAAAAATAAGCAGTTTTTTTACCATTTGATTAATGTTTTGAAAGTTTTACAGTTCTGATTTCATGATCTTGCTGATAATAATGCCTGACTTCTCAGGTCTATTTATTATCAAAATTAACCTTTCCCTGTACCAAAGTCAAATGAATGTAAGAATATCATATTTAGTGAATTTAATTTCTGGGAAAAATGATAATTCATTTCATTTTTATTACATTCGAATAAGTTTAAAATCTGATTAAATGATAAACCAGTCTTTTTCGCGAAGGGAATTTGTAAGGCTATTAACAGGAGGAACTGCCGCAGTTCTTATCTCCTTTAATACAGCCTGCAAAAATAAAATCAGCCGGTGGCGTTATCTCCAGGAGGAAGAAATCGGCTTGCTCGATGCAATTGTTGAACAGATAATACCTACAGACGATTTCCCGGGTGGAAAATGGGCCAATGTTTCAAATTATATAGATAAACAACTTGATACCTATTACATTAATCATCAGGTTGAATACAGAGACGGTCTGGCTGCTTTTGAGAAAACTGTAATTCAGCTGAAGTCCAAAAAGTTTGAAGAACTTCCCTTTCCCGAGCAAACAGCTATACTTGAAAAGATGGAGGGGGGAGACTTTCCTGGCGAATATTGGAAGGCTCATTCTCCGGCCGGCTTTTTCGATATGATAAGGCAGCATTCGATGCAGGGCTTTTACGGAAGTCCTGTTCACGGAGGAAACCGTGAATATATAAGCTATCATATGCTCGGACTTGATTATCCTAACGTTATCGGACAAAACAGGTATAATGATTTAAGCTGGCGTAAATACAATCCTAATTCTATTGAAAATGGCAAATAAACACGTTAATGCGGTTGTTATTGGTGCCGGTGCAGGTGGCGGAGTAGTAGCGAAAGAACTCGCGACTGCGGGTTTATCGGTGCTCCTCATTGAACGCGGAAGATGGCATACCTTCGATGAACATGGAGATGATGAACTGACATCTCAACGTACTTTTCCTCTCAAATGCGGGTATGGACCAGATAATGAACATAACTGGAGGATGGCTTCTGATGGAAAGGGTGGCTGGATAAAAGTCTTTCCTAATGATTGGGCTTATGGAAATAACGCAGCTTGTGTTGGAAGCGGAACAGTTTCATATGGAGCAATGGCCTGGCGATTTCAGCCGGCAGACTTTCATCTGAAGACCAAATATGGTGCTGTCCCCGGAAGCACACTCGATGACTGGCCTCTGACCTATGATGAACTGGAACCTTTTTATGAGAAAGCTGAATATGAGCTGGGAGTATCAGGTGATCCAACCAACGATCCTTTTGTACCGCCAAGAAAGAATCCTTATCCTATGCCTGCCTTTTCATTTAACAGCGAAGGAATTATTCTTGAAAAAGCTGCAAAAAGACTTGGCTTGCATCCCTTTCCAATACCCATGCTGCGAAATTCAGTGCCTTATAATGGTCGTCCTGCATGTATCCGGATGCGTACCTGCGTAGGTTTTGCCTGTCCGGTGAACGCCAAGGCCGGTACTCAGAACACTGTAATACCCGTGGCATTAAAAACCGGAAATTGTGAACTTCGGATAAACTGCATGGTGAGTGAAATAATTGTTGACGATAAGGGAAAAGCACGGGGAATTAAATATTTTGATGCTGATAACAAACTGCAGGAACAGACTTCAGACCTGGTGGTTGTGTCAGCTTCCGCCAGCGAAACTGCAAGACTGCTGTTAAACTCTAAATCGAGTTTATTCCCAAAAGGAGCAGGCAATAATAACGGCTGGGTTGGCAGGAATATCCAGGATCATGCTTATACAGGAGCATATGGCCTCTTTGCTGATAAGCTGTATGACGATGTTGGTCCTGGTGCCTGTATAGCAGTAAATGATTTTAATCACAGGATGCCGGATATTATCGGGGGAGGGGTATTATGCAATGAATTCATCCGGATGCCCTATCAATTCAGCTCAATACGCCCTTCAGGCAGCAGGATGTGGGGTAAGGACCATAAAGATTTTCAGAAGCTAAATTTTAAAAGACATATCGCCGTGCATGGACCGGTTCAGGAAATGCCGGTATTTGACAAAATGGTTGAGGTGGATCCTGTCGTTAAGGATTTCTGGGGAATCCCTGTTGTCAGGATCAGTGGTTTCAGACACGATAATGATATTAAAGTGGGGCGTCTCCTTGCAGATAAAGCAGAAGAATGGCTGAAGGAGGCAGGTGCTGTACAAACATGGAAATCTGTCCCGGGAAAGGGAAGTACGCCAAGCCAGCATCAGAGCGGGACCTGCCGGATGGGTAATGATCCAAAGACCTCAGTCACAAACAGATATGGCCAGTTACATGAAATCGATAATATCTTCGTAGCCGATGGCAGCCTTCATGTTAACAACGGCGGTTATAACCCGGCACTTACTATTCTTGCACTTGGTTATTGGGTTGGAGGTCATATAGCTGAGATGTGGAAGGGGACACACATGAAATAACAAAACAAATTCCTGACTCCGAGTTTTTGAATTTTAAAGAATCCTAGCCAAATGAAAAAGATATTTATTATTATTTCAGGTCTCCTGGTGTTAGTTGTAGCCTTACTTGCAGGTTACTCACAATGGAACGCTGCTTCGCCGACAAAAACATGTGCAAGCTGTCATGAAATATCTCATTCCGTTGATCTTTGGGGAGGGTCAACTCACAGAAACATTGCCTGCAAAGAGTGTCATGGTACTGCGCTCAGTGAAGGGTTGCACAGTCTTAAAGAAAAGGGAGCAATGGTTTTTCATCATATTGGTAAATTAAACCCCGACGATGTAAGAATTTCAGAAGTTCAGCGTTTGGATGTGATGAAAAGGTGTATAGCCTGTCATCAGACAGAGTATGCCAAATGGAATTCAGGCGGTCATGCAATGAACTACTCTGAAGTTTTTCTGAATCCGGGCCATAACAAGGCCGAAACCATTTATGACGACTGTCTTCGCTGTCATGGCATGTTTTATGACAAGGGAACAGTTGTTGATATTGTTGAACCGCTTGATTCTGCGGGTCCATGGAAACTTAAAGATGCGAGTCTTTCAGATCGCCCCGCAATACCATGTTTTGCATGTCATCAGGTTCATCAGTCCGGGAATCCCGATTCGAGACCGGATCTCGGAACACCTGCTTTACTGCACTATTCAAGAGTAAAGAAAACACTTGCCTCATTATATTACAGAAGAGATAAAATGTACTTTCCTGTTTTATTGATTGCAAATCCGGAGATAAATTACCAGTCAACATCTGTTAAAGTTTCAAATGATCCCAATCAGCGTCTGTGCATTCAATGTCATTCAGCAAATGCATTCAATATGGGCGGTACAGACGATGACCGCACTCCCAGGGGAGTTCATGAAGGGATAAGCTGTCTGGCATGCCATGATTCTCATTCCAACTCGGCGATATCTTCGTGTAAAATTTGTCATCCTGCCATTTCAAACTGCAAGCTTGATGTTGAAAAAATGAATACTACCTTCTTTGACAAATCAAGCAAGAATAATATTCATTTTGTTTCATGCACTGATTGTCATACTAAGGGAAGACCGGCAAAATCAACCAGGCCATAAAAAATTGACTTTTTTTATCTGAAGTTTCTCGCAACTTCAATCAGAGCTTTAATATTTGCTGAAGGAGTTGTTGGCGGCAAAGCACAGCCCGAATTCAGTATAAACCTGTCTGATCCGGAGTATAACTCGAGCAGCTCATACGTTTTTTTCCTTACATCCCCGGGTGTGCCAAGGGCGAGAATTCCACTGGGATCTATATTTCCAATCAGAGTTGCCTTATCATGGTACAGATCATAAACCTTTTGCGCATCTGTCTGATAATCAAGTTCAAATGCGTCAGCGCCTGAGAGAAGCATCTTGTCTAGAATCGGATCTGTATTCCCGCAAATGTGCAAAGCATACGGAAGCCTTTCTGAATGCGCTGTGTTAACAAGTATTTTTTCAAAAGGAAGAGCAAACTTCTCGTACATATCCGGCGAAATCATGGCGGGGCCGGCCGGACTATCACCATTGGAAACCATATCAGCCCCGGTTTGTGACATTAGCCTGATAAACCGGACAGAAGCATCGGTACAGTAATTCAAGAGATCATAAATAAGGTTTTCTTCACCCATCATCAGGTCAGTCATCAGGTTTTGAGTACCGCGAAGCATTGTCGCCAGCGAGAAAGGTGCCTGATCGCAATTGCCGCGGATAAAGACCTCATCTTTAAAATGCTCCTTAAGCAATCGCACCGCATCGAGCCAGACCTGCACATATTTGTAACTCTCAAGATTGACCGGTTTGAGTAGTGCAATTTCCTCCAGGCCGGGTAGCAATTCATGTTTAATCCTTGCGGGATCGTTCACAGGAAAATCAATTTTTACACCCAATGCGCCGGCGAGTGTTGCAGTATCAATATCAACCAGAATACCATCGAACTGGTATATTTCTACTGATTTGATGAATGCAGCTGCTATAATCTTCGGGTCGTTCCGGAACTGGTCCATGGTTACTCCATATTCTTTGGCAGCCATCATGAAATTATGAAGCATGACAGGTATCTTATCAGCAGGTTTACCGGCCAGAGCCGCAGTTATTCTTTCAAAACCATTCATAGATTCATATTTATTTAACAATCTCCTTTTCCAGCTCTTCAAGCGATTTGCCTTTTGTCTCAACAAGATATTTCCTGAAAAAAAAGAAACTTGTGAATGTTATTACTGCAAAAAATGCAAATACATATCCAATTCCCCTGTTGTCGGGGAATGATTTTTTAATCAGCGGAAATACAAACAGCAACAGGGTATAAAACACCCAGTGTGAAAAAGATCCGACTGATGATCCCTTCGCTCTTATATTATTAGGGAACATTTCAGCAAAAAGAACCCATACAACAGCTCCCTGCGAAAAAGCAAAACAAGCCACAAAAGCTATCATGAAAATCATTGGAAGGAATCCTCTTATATCACAAAAGAAAATGTACGAGAATACAGCAAGGAAAATACTCATTCCTATTGAGCCGATCAATAGCATTTTTTTTCTGCCTATTCTGTCAATAAAGAACATGGCAATTATGGTGAAAGACAAGTTGGTGAAGCCAACTATTACTGTTTGTAAAATTGCGGATTGTGTTGAGAAACCTGCTGCCCTGAAAATATCGCTTGAATAGATCATAACGACTGCAATACCGGTAAACTGGTTGAACATACCCACAAGGATCCCTATGATCATAAGCCGCAAATAGGGCTTGCTGAACATATGTCTGAGATGATCAGCAACATCACTGTTTATGGAACTTTTTATCTCTTCGAGCAGAAAGCTGATATCCTCTCCGGGATTTAAACTTCTCAGTACTTCTTCTGCTTCGGTATAATGGCCTTTTTTAACCAGCCACCTTGGGCTTCTTCCGACAAAGAAAAGAAGCACAAAAAACAATAACGATGGGACAGCTCCGGAAATGAACATCCATCTCCAGTTATTAACACCTGTGCTGATCAGGGCAAGGTCAGTGGCAAAGGCCACAAGAATTCCAATTACTACCGACATCTGGAAGGTGATAGTCAGTCTGCCGCGGTAAGCAGGAGGTGAAATTTCCGAAATGTACATAGGAGACAGCACTGATGCCCCGCCAATTGCCAGACCGCCGACTACCCTGAATATCATAAATTCATATATGCTGGTTGCCAGTCCTGACCCCAATGCTGAAATTACAAACAGTACGGCCATAATCCTGAGCATATATCTGCGACCGTATTTATCACCTGGAATTCCTATGAACAGAGCACCGGCAACACAGCCAAAAATTGCAGAACTCACTGCCAGTCCTTCGAGCTTTCCGGTCAGATTAAAATGATCTCTGAAGAAGGGGAGTGCACCGTTTATCACAGCAGTATCGAATCCAAAAAGAAAACCACCTAATGCGGCTACAAAAGTATAGAGATATAATTTTCGCGGCATGAGGCTGAGTTATTTTACGGAATAAGTTTCAATTGCAAATTTTCCGATTTTCTGAAGAATGCTGCCATCCTGTACAGGAACAGGGCTGACTTGTTCTTCAATAAGACTAACTTTGCCTGCCTGACTGAAGTTTTTAAATCCTTTTATCCTGACTTCCGTTTCTTTGCCAGAGATATTATATACCCTGATCACTGCAGCGTCCTCATCTTCCGATTTCTTGACCGTTGAAATAAGCAGGTTATCCTGGTCAACTGAGAAGAAGCTTAATTCTTCAGGAAGTGAAGCCTCAGAGTATGGTTCAGGCTGAAAAACTGCCCGGAGTTTATCGTTTGCTTCCATTCCCGGCCGAAACCTGTTTTCCCAGTCAGGTTTGTGTGAGGTAAGCGAAAATGAAAAAGTATGATCTCCGGTCTGAAGATACTCATTGCCTTCTCCATGGCAACTACGTCTGGAAGAGATCAGGATAGGCTGCAATATTGTTTCGGATGATGGGTTATCAGTAGGGTCTATATAATCGGCTACTGCAACGCTGGAACTCATTGTAACACCGAAATCAGAGTTATTGGCACCAATCCAGTTTCCTATGCCTCGGGGATGAATCTCTTTGCAAACTGTCTTGTATCTTTCTCCGGCAGCTCCTGCCATTTCATCCTTACCGACGTTTAGTACACCATATGGCACCTCATAACTCACCTGTCCTTGTTTCATTTTCAAAGGAATGGCCATCCTGTACTCACGATAAAGAACCCCCTCATAATTGAGCAGGGCAATTTCAATATCTATTCGTTTTATAGAATTGAATATCCTGACTTTTTGCTCAATAACGGCATTCCTGATTGGTTGACGGTTGAAAAATTCAGTATATACCTCGCCCTGTGATGAAATTTTCCAGGAGGATTTATAATTTGAAGCTTTGTCAAATCCCTGCATATCAGTTTTTTGAATATCTGCAAACTCTCCGGCACCCGTTCCTTCAGAATGCAATGTAAAGACTTCCGCTCCTTTGAATTTGCCTGTTTCCAGAAGTTCGGTATTGAGCTGTTTATCAAATAAAGAACCAATCCCTCCGTCGGATAACTGCACTTTGTAATACTGATTTTCAAAGAAAGTGTCGTTTGCCGGTTTTGCCGTATAGGAAGGCTTGTCTGCAGGATTGAGGTAATAGGTTTTATAGCCAATAGATGGAACATTTTCGGCGATAAAACTAAGATCGGTTTCTTTTATTGATCCATCATCATAGTACGAAACAGATTTCGGTTGTACAGGTATTTGTTTGCCATTTTTATCCTTTATCTGAATAAATTTTGCATAGGATTTTGCAAGGGTGACTGAAGTTTTAACCACATCGGTTCTTTCCCAGCTCAGACTATTAAATACAATAATAGGTATTCCTTTATCAGCTGTCTTTTTTATTGCGGAGGCAATGTTTTTCAGCGCTGCAGAAAGTACACTTTCGGCTGTTTCCCTGGCAAAGAAGTATTTATCCTGAAAGAGGGCGTCTGTAATATCGCCATGCTTGCCTCCCCATCCATGATCAGGGTATATTTTTGCTTCCCATGCTTCATTCAGCAGCTGCGATGGGTAATGAGTAAACGAATTATCAATTAGTGCATTGACTGTGGCAAATTTTTCAGCTGCTGTCAGCAGTATATCGGCTTCCCTGCTTGCTTTTATTGCTTTCTCATGTGTCGGACCATGTATGTAGAGCCATACAGCCGGCCGTTCACCTGTTATTGTGGGAACTGTAGAGACATTTTGCCTGAAATCCCTGATAAAGTCAGGGGTGAGAGATAGCTTTATTGCGGGCAAATGAACCTCATTGAATTTCCCGTTTTCTGCCTGGATCTGTGAAATATTATTCCATTGGCTTATCAGGTGGGAGTAATCCTTGGCCGGGCTCATATCCCAATCGGAAAACATAGGTGTGACTTTCCCGGGAGTATTATTCCTGTAATATCTGCTCCATTCAGCAGTGGAATTAGCAATATATTCAGCCGCTTCACAGAAGTTTTTTTGTAAAGGTGTAAAATCAGTTGAATAATGTCCAGGAGAGTATGTCGTAACAAATGAACCATCGGGACTGTACCAATCAAATATTCCCTTATCCATCCGGCTTATTGCCATGTAGCTGGTACCTGCTTTTTTAAGAATCTGTGCCATCTGCAGTGTTTTTCCGGGAACGTCCTGGTTCCAGTAGGTATTGGCAGTGTAACCAAATTCTTTCTTCAGCCATCTCATTCCGAAATAAAACTGTCGTGCAAGTGCCTCGCCTGAATGCAATTCCTCATATGGCTGAGTGTAGCCCGATCCACACGATATCCTGCCTGATTTGAGAAGCTCCGTGATATCCTTTTTCCTGTCAGGGTGACGTTGAATGTATTCTTTGAGCATCAGGGCATCTTCGACGTCAAAACGGTAAGTGGGATCCACAAGAGCCTGCCTGATGAGTGGTGTAAGAAGCATTGTATCTCTCTCTATTATACATTTTTCGGGAGAATCCATCCAGGCTATATCCTGGTGACTGGAGTTCATAAGATATATCTGACCGTTCGAAAGGGAAGATTCTGACAGGTTTACAATAGACTTAACAGTATTTGGTTTAAAGATCCTGACGCCACTTATGTCAATAATATTTTTATTCGATATAACCGTAGTCTGCACTATAGATTTGCTGGCAAGTTTAGTTGACATCCCTGCCTGTTTCAGTGAATTTACACTGATTATCTCTCCATATTCGTCACTCAGGGAAATTTTAGAATTATCAGGTATCATGCTTGTAACAAGGCTTGCTATGCCATGATCGCCAATATTTGCAACTGGTAGGATATAATCTTTTCTGCCGACAGAGAGCCTGATTGTTTTGCCAGCGGATTCAGGCGGAAGGCTTATTTTGATCCTTGAAGAAGTCTTTTCGTTACGAATCTCAAGATCAGCCTTTATATCATATTGCCCCTGTCCATGAGCACACAAAGTGAACCCAAGGTTAATTGCTACTGCCAGGAAGGTCCGGGTTATTTTGTTCATGATTAATAATTGTTTTTGTTTATCCTGTCGATACGTTTTATAAGTTCCATCATTGCTCTTCCGTTATGGTAGGGACATTTCCATGGATCTATTTTCCAGTCGTTACGGTAATATGGTGAGGGATCGTTTTCAGGTTCAGCCAGGAATGGAATGCCAAGTCTGTTCACCTTGGTAAACCATTCACCTTTTTCATGGTCAATAACATGGTTATCAATAAAATCCCACGAGAGCTTTACAGTTTCCCAATTTTTGATATCGCCGGTCATCTCAAATGCATTCATAAAACCAACAAGTGTTTCAGCCTGAAGCCACCAGTGTTTATTTGTCCGGATATGACTGCCAAAGCGGGTTGATTCGAGGAATAGCCCGCCATCCTTATCCAGGCCTGTTCGTTCAACTGAATTCGCCATTTTAATGCACAATGGTTTCATCAAGTGTAATATTGTTTCATTGCCCAGAATTTCAGCAGCTTCCAATAACAACCAGGAAGCTTCAATATCATGACCAAAAGAACAGATACCTTTTGAGGCAATAGTCTCATTGAATCCTTCGTCGAAGAAAATACCAAGATGTCCATCCTTGCGTATAATCCGGTCAATAAACAATTCCAGCAATTCCTTCAAACGCAATTTGACAGTTTCATCTTTCCATACCTTATACAAAGCTGAATAGGCTTCCATTATATGAAGATGGGTGTTCATAGATTTTGGCTCATTGTTATCCGCCATCCTATTTTGATCGTACAATTTCCAGTCCCTTGTGAAGGCTTCGAGATAACCTGGATTTCTCCTGTCTTTAGTATACATCTCAAGTAAGCGGAAATAGTTTTGGATTGATTCCATAACAACCGGATCAGGTCTGAATTCGTAATATTTACATAAGGCATAAATTACAAAAGCCTGGGCATAAGTATGTTTAATATCTGAAGCCACACTGTTATCAGGCTTTAGCTCCATGAAATATCCGCCTGATTGTTTATCAGCAAAATAATTTTCCATAAATGAAAAAGCCCTATCGGCAATTATACCGTATTCAGAATTTGGAAAACGGATGGAGGCTTCGGAAAAAGTCCATAAAATCCTGGCATTAAGTACGCATGATTTATTGGCTGTTAAAACAGGGTTGCCTTCCATGTCGGCTGCTCCGTAAAAACCTTCTCCATTTTTTTCGATGCTGTGTTTTATCCAATAGGAAAGAATGTCATCAATCAGCTCAGATTTGAAAAGCTGTCTGTAATGACTCATCTCCACGGAAAGTTTTTCCATAAGACTAATTTTTCAGGTATATAGGGTGCTAATTTAAAATTATTAAAAGAATTCTAAATGTAGTATTTCTAAGCCGAATTTATAAATAAGAAAACTTTTAAGCAACTATTGTTTCAAAAATGGAATTCCAGGTCTCACAAGAGGATATTACAGGAATGTTAAATTAATTCTTTATCTGAAGTCATTTTTGTCCACCAACCTAAGTTAATCTGTAATTATTGATCTCTTTTTAAACAACCTGTAATTAAATCTGTTAATATCATTGATTGGACTCTGTGACATAATAAAGGCCTGTCATTCCGAGCGTTAGCGAGGAAACTCCTGATCAATTATTTTGAGATTCTTATTGATTGCCGATACTCATATAAAATAAAAGTGTAATCTTTGTATTTAAGCCCGGTAATTGGTTGATTAACTATTAAAAAACATTAATAAATGAAAAATCATTTAGTTAAGAATTTGACTTTTACAGTATTGATCCTGGCATTATCAGGAGTCTTCTCTGCAGTTTATTCCCAGAAGAAATCAATCGCCAGTCCTGCAAAGTCAGGAGTGAAGCTGGAATATAAGTATCCTGAGGGCAAAACATTTAAATATATTTCTGATACCAAAGTAGTTCAGAATATGGATGTTAATGGACAATCAATGCTGGTAAATATTGCAATGTATATGGGTTGCGAGGTAAAAGCAGCACGCAAAATGGGTGACAACCTGAATCTTGAAATTACTATAGACTCAATGGCTCAGAATATTGAATCACCGCAGGGAACTGCCGGAGGGCCCATTGTTGATGTTAAAGGGAAATCCTTTAATATGGTAATCTCTCCAGCCGGTAAAACAGTAAATATTGCCGAAGCAGAAAAGGTTGTATATAATATTGAAGGAAGCGGAGAAAACAATATGGTTCAGGCATTTCTCAACTATTTCCCTGCTCTGCCTAAAGGAAGCGTTAATCCGGGAGATACCTGGGTTTCAAACGATACCATCGATAGTAAGGCACCTACAAATACCATGTGGGTGCCCGTTGAGTCAAAGTTCAAATTTGAAGGCACAGAGACTATTGCAGGAATTGAATGCGCGAAGATAACCGCAGACCTTTCGGGAACCCGGAAGATGATTACTCAGTCGCAGGGGATGGAAATACACACAGCCGGGCCATATACCGGAACACAGGTTCTTTACATTGCGCTGAAAGAAGGGTACCTGGTTAAGGAAACAGTTAATACAAAAATGACAGGAAATATCGAAATACCCGATCAGAATATGTCATTTCCTGTGGTAATGACAGTTATCTCTAATAATGAAGTTGTTAAGTAGGATCAGTTCACTTTAATGACAATGCCACTCTCCGGTGACATTCCTTTTGTATTCAAAGAAGCCGGTTTTGTGATTTCCTTTTTATCGGAAAAGATCTGTATATAGTATAATCCTTCTTTTGCAAAACTCAGTGGAATCTCATAAATAGTTCCGTTCCGGTACCTTGACAGGTCCCAGGCAGTAATATCTTTGTATTCCTCGTCTGTGTAGTCACGATAGCTTCCTTTTTTACTTATCTGAGCCGGGGTGAGATGTTGCGTAAAATTCTCCCGGTAAATTATCATAAAATACAAAAAACTCTGACCATTTGTTTTAACGGTTATTTTGCACTGGTCCCCGGTTTTCAACTCTGAGGGTACATTCTCAAATTCAAAATACCTGTCTATAAATTCTTCATAGTATCTGAACTGTTTCCCATTTAAAAAGTACCCTATACCGACATAATTATGGGATTTATCAATAATGTTTACTTTATGACCGTTATCAGGTGCACGTTCAGCCATGAATTTCCCATGTCCCTTTTTCATCATGGAACTGATGACCTGGGACGATACAAAGTAAGTATCGCTTGACCATTCACCATAGGCGTTTTCTGAAACATGGTCGTACCCGCCCGCAGAAGCGTATCTGAGATATGGTTCTTCTCCCGCCATATTCCAATGCCCAAGATATTCGTTTTCAGCTGCTTCCTTTGCCATCCTGTTAGCAACTCGTGAAGCTAGAATGTCAAGTTTTACGGCCGGCGCATTATTTATTTTACGGCTTTTATTGATGACATCCACCTGGTCAATCTTAAGTTTCAGGGCTTCATCGTTATCCTTGAATTCCATGAGCCGTTTTTCCGCTTCATTTTGTTTCTGATAAATTTCAAAATCCTCCTTGCTGTTATTATCTGCCCTGTGAGGAAGTATTGAATGTGGCAGGCAAATTAAAATGATAATCAGAACTATCAATAGCTTTATCTGTTTCCATGTCTTTTTGAACATAACTCTGTACGGATTGTTAAAGATGCAAAAGTAAATTAATAGATATGAATATGAATAAACTAAGCTTACTATTTTCAATGGTGCTTATCTCGGGTGCAGTTTCTGCTCAGACATCAGGTTTTTATGATTTCAAAGTAAAGACCCTCGAAGGAGGAATGTTTGATTTCAGTTCACTGAAAGGGAAAAAGGTAATGGTAGTTAACGTAGCATCCAAATGCGGAAATACTCCTCAATATAAGGATCTTGAAGGGTTGTACCTGAAGAACCAGGAAAACCTGGTGATTATTGGTTTTCCGGCAAATAATTTTGGAAGTCAGGAACCCGGGACAGCAGTTGAGATCAGAAAATTCTGTACAGAAAATTATGGTGTCACATTTCCTCTGATGGAGAAAATTTCAGTAAAAGGATCTGATATGGCACCAATTTACAAGTGGCTCACCTCTAAAAAGGAGAATGGGGTAATGGACTCTGAAGTGAAATGGAATTTCCAGAAATATCTGATTGATGAAAATGGAAAACTCGTTGAAGTTTTGGATCCAAAAGAGCAACCGACTTCTGATAAGATAACGATGTGGCTTTCTTCTAAATAATTATAGTTATCCCAATTTATAATAAATGAAGGTTGTTCCTTGTATGGCAAGGTAACAACCTTCCTCTTTTTACAGCATTATTGTCAGAACATTTCCAGTCTCGGCGACTGAATAAGAACGCAAAGGCGATGTGGCAGGACCATTTAAAACGCTTCCGGAGGTTGAAAAGACTGACCCATGACAGGGGCATTCAATGTCTCCTCTTGATGGATTATACCCGACTGTACATCCCTGGTGTGTGCAGATAGATGATAATGCTACAATGTTTGTGCCGGTATTGATAAGCAGAATATTCTGAACAATCTTTGAGCTGCCTTTAGCAGTCAGGGCTGAGTTCTCCGAAAGAGACAGATCAAGATTAATGGAGGAACCTGCAGGTGGAGTTCCGCCAGTATTGGTACCCGGATTCATTGCACTATCTTTTGAACAACTCTGTAAAATAGAGGGAGCAAGAACCAGTACGGTACCTCCCAATAAAAACTTTTGAACTACTTCTCTCCTATTCATAAGTGACAAAATTTAAAAACTACATGCTTAACTAACAATTTTTAGAAAATATAGTTTAGAAAGAGTCTAAATAAAGGCACAAAGGCACAAAGGCACAAAGGTACAATGACATAAGGAATAATTGCCGCAAGAAAATGATGAGAATGGGGAGAATTGTAGAAATAATATCAGGGCATCACAGCATCAAGACTGCAAGACTGCAAAACTGCACGACTGCAAGACCGCAAGACCGCAAGCCAATCAGAGGATAAACGGGATAAACATCTTTGTATCTTTCATATACGATTTATATTCATCCCCGAATTTTACTATCATCTCATGTTCTTCAATTCGTGCCGTAAAATACACGGCAATAAGATTTATGACAGCCAGTATCAATTGAAGAGGTGCNNGTATTTTCGAAGTTACTGTCAGGTTTGCCTTCTTTCTTAAGTAACAGAAAACCCGTAATAACCACATATATCGAAAGTATAAGCAATATCCATGAAGCGAGCTGTAAGAATGAAAAAGGATTTGCGAACCATACTTTAATGTTTAGTAACACGAGGATGAAAACACTTTCAAATGCGAAAAATCTAACAATACCGTGGTATCTTTTGTATTTGATTGACAAAAACCATGAAAAGAAAATGATCAGTATTGTCCCTGCAATAATTACCGGATAATTCATTATTGTAAAAATGTTTGGTTACTTGGATAAATTTTTTTCATTTGGCTTCTTCAGCCAGTTATAAACTTCAATCTGTGATTGATTTCTGATGTTTTTTCCTGGTTTAACAAAGGTGTTTGACTGCGTGGCATCAAATATTCTTGCCTTTACATTATCTTCCCACTGGATATCAAATATCTTCCTTATTTCGCATTTTATATTTTTGTCAAATATAGGGCAGGTAACTTCAATTCTATGGTCAAGATTACGGGTCATAAGGTCCGCTGAGGTAATATAGACCTGATCATTTCCTCCATTACAGAATATAAGAAATCTGGAGTGTTCAAGAAACCTGTCAACTATTCCGATAGCTTCAATTTTTGCACTGATATTCTTTATACCGGGAATCAATGATAACATCCCTCTTATAATCAGCTTGATTTTGACGCCTGCCTGGCTTGCTTTGTAAAGATTATCTATNNGATAAAACCAGGTGATAAAAATTGTCTTTCTTGTAATTTACGCTAAAGAAGTTAAAGGCTTTATAGACTTCATTGGTGATTTTTTTGTCGGTGGTAAGCAGGAGCATATCTGTATATACCCTGGCGGTATCTTCATTAAAATTGCCGGTACCGACAACTGCATATCGCTGGGTAATATCATTTTTTACACGGGTTATAAGACAGAGTTTGGAATGAACCTTTAGTCCGGGCACACCGTAGATTACTCTGACGCCCTCTTCACGAAGCTTATTACCCCAAAGTATATTAGCCTCCTCATCAAACCTGGCTTGAAGTTCTACAACAGTTGTCACTGACTTTCCGTTTCTGACTGCATTTAATAGTGCATTGATAACGCTTGAATTCCTTGCAAGCCTGTAAAGTGTTATTTCTATTGAAGTTACATATGGATCGATGGAGGCTTCGCGTAGCAGATCAATAAAATGGTCAAAAGGGTGATATGGAAAAAAGAGCATAAAGTCCCTCTTTTTTATCGCTGATAAAATACTTTTTCCCGGCTGGACATCTCGGTGAGGAACCGGAATAAGCGGTTCATTGAATAACTTCTTGCGGCCCGGATTCGGGAAATTCATAAAATCTTT
>PMIL01000236.1 GCA_003157075.1 Bacteroidales bacterium
CCAGATAACCTCAGGATGAAAGGGTCCGACCGAAGGTCAATCCCGCCTTCTTTAGATGTGAAGCATTTTTTGTTATCACTGCCCATCCCTGCAATCTGCCTCCTCCCTAAAATTGCCAACCGGGCAATTTCTTTACGGTCGATCCAGACTTCCTTTCAATACACAGAAAATGGAGAGGATAAACAATATTCGCCCAAAATTTTCAGAGGTGATAAAGCTTTTATCAACTTTAAGATATGAATAGGAAACTAGTCCAAAACCACTTGTCATCTTATCAGACCACTAGTCACATTTCCCTTTGAACGTGTCTAATCTATTATTTTCTTTGTGTTATTCATTAACAGATGGGATTTATACTTATTAAATATTGCAGACAATGAAAAACTTTAATACAACATCCCTTGTGATTGCCATTTTTTATAACAATGGCATTTTGCCAAGCAGCATAATTAAAATCACAACCATTGAATTATATCAGAATCAATAATATGAAAGAAAATACAAAATGGCTCTTATATAATCTAACAGTTGCATTCACCTTATATTGGGCAGGTAATTTATTCTTGTGGTTTCCCTGGAGTATTAATGCAAATCTTGGGATCGGATTAATGTTTACAATTATGCCTTTGTTATGGGGAATTGGAATATACTACTGTTTAATTAGGTATAAAGGTGAAAAAGTTCTAACCGGAGTGATTATTAATTCGATAATTATGCTGGTTAGTGCAGTTGTTTCTGACTATATATTTTTTGGATTAATTCGTGGAACAATGGACGATTTGTATCAACTTACCACTTTTTATGGATATGGATTTTTGATAATTATGCCATTTTTAGAATTACAATTTTTTAAAAAGCTAATTATCAAAAAAAGATGTCCACTAACCTCTTATAATTTTATCTCAGTTGGGGCAATTGGGCTGTTTTCTCTTTTAATTTTAACATTCATCATTAAATTAGATATAAAGATTTAAAACATCTTAAATTACTTTGATATACTTAAATCTTATAAATATGGTTATAAATACAAATGGCATCGGAATTTTCCTGGTAAATGTGATCGTTGCATTGGTCGTTTTTATCGGGTTACTTATTTTTACTTTACGAGGCCGTTCACAGAGGCCGGTTTTCAGAATAATGATATTAGCATTAATTGTTGTTGTTTGCGGAATGTCATTTGCAAGAATTACTTATGGCATAGGAGTACCATGGTGGATATTTTATGGACTTCCTGCACTGGTTACATTTGTGCTTCCTCCACTCATATTGCGCATGTCGGGACGTGAATTACTGCTCTATGTACCATTGGCAATAATGATGTCTCCTGTTATCCACATCTTCTTTTCCTTTTTCTTTGGTTGGCATGATTATATGCCACTTTTTTATGTGCCTTGGTGGCACGAGTTATTATAAAATCTATTTATATTAAATTAAAAACGAATAAAGAGCTCCTCCCTAAAATTGCTCACCCGGCAATTTATTTTCGGCCGGCTCCCTCAGGATGAAAGGGTCCTACAGCACAAGTCCGTACTTTATAAATGGCAGTTTTTTTGTTTTCAATCCCATTCCGACGCCTCCTCTTCCTAAAAAATCCTGGTCTTACCAACAATATTTTCAATTTATTATAGAAATTAAGTCAATTGTAGTTAACTTAGGTATGTTTATATGAACTCTTTTCAGGAGTTATTTTAAATTACCTTATCTGATATTTTTTTTTGAACTGTTTGTATTAAAAATTTTAATCCAAAGTGAAAAGGAAGCGTATACTTTATCTATTGATTTTGATTCTAAGTCATGGCAATTTTCTGTTTGCCATAAATGAAAGTATACGAATCGAGGACTATTCTTATAGAGAAGGGTTAACATCTTCAGGTGTCAACAGTGTATTCAGGGATTCAAAAGGGTTTTTATGGATCTGCACTACAAATGGCTTATTCAGGTACGATGGATATAGTTTTAAGAATATCAATTCTATAGCAAGAGGAATCTTAAAATATGAAACGTACTGTATTGTTGAAGACAGGAATCAGAATTTCTGGATAGGCACTGCCGGTAAGGGGATTGTTTATTATAACTCTCACTCCGGGAAACTGTTTAGCCTTAAATTGAGCGAAGGGAATAATTCTAAAGTCAACAGAATATTATTCTTTCAAAACAGGATATGGGTTGCCACTAACGAAGGTCTGCTCGTGATTGAAGAAAGGGAAGATATCGATGTTAATACGCCTTTTAAAGTTAAAGTATTGTGGCCTGACCCGGGGAACAAGAATTTGCAGATGAATGTCATAAATTTCATCTATTCCCAACCAGGAAGTAAATCATTGTGGATAGGGACAAACAGCCCACTATATGAACTTGATACTGATACTTATGAATTTAAAAATGTTAATTCATACAATCAGAACTCTATAAGATGGCTCGCAGATTATTCAAATGGTAAAATACTGGCATCAAGCTGGGATGGAGGAGTTTTTGTTGTTGATCCTGTTAAACATATCCTTGAAAATGACCCTGTAATTAATGAAATTAACAGAATTGTCGGTGATAAAAGGGTAAAATCAGCTATTGTTGACAGGCAGAACCGGTATTGGATTGCAACATTTGGTGACGGGCTTTATATCTTTGAGAAAGAAAAAAATGGGAAACTGAGGTTTGAGAATTACCGGAATGAGGAAAATCTGCCAATAAAGTTAAAATCCAATTTTATTGATCAGATTCTTTTAGACAACTCAGGCACTGCATGGTTGAGCATGGCGGAATCAGGGTTGTCAAAAATTTACTATCAGAAAGATTATTTCCGTTATTATAAGTTCTCGGAATCAGATAATACCAAGTCAAAAGAAATACATACGATTAAGCAATCCTCTGATAGAAACAAATTCTGGGTAAGCATTAACCGGAATGAGTTAGATCTTTTTGATTCAAAAAACTACAGCTACAGACAATTTACATCTTCCAGTTCATGCCTTCAATTACAAAACGATAAAATCAATTTTGCCTATCAGGATAAGAAAGGTAATTTATGGATTATATATTCAAGGATCGGGTTATATGTTGTCCCTTCAAAATTTGCCCTGAGCCTGGTAGAAGGAAAATCAAAAGGCACGATAAAGCCAGTTGAGGCAAATGCTTTATTTTCAACAGACCCCAGAGAAAATTCCTACATAACAAATTTTTTTGATGACAGCAAAGGCCGGTTATGGATTGAAAGCTGGGGAAACGGTTATGTTCTTGAAATGTTTGATGGGTTTCTCAATTCAAAGACCTCAGAACAGCTGAAGAGTAATTCTAAAATAGTCCAGATTTATTCTGAGGTGAATAAGGAGCAGATTAATTTTACTATTTCTCCTGTCAGCTCTATGCTTGAGGTGAGAGAAAATGTTTACTGGCTTGGCACAAGGAATGAAGGAGTTATTGAAATTGACGAGCTTTCAAATCATAAATTTGTTGGAAAAGAGCTGGACATTAATGAGAAACTTCCCAGTAACTACATTAATTGTTTTTACATGGATAAAAAACGGAATATATGGATCGGGACTAATTCAGGTCTTTGCTATCTTAATGATAATAACCTCCAGATTTTAAATGTAAAAAACGGCCTCTGTTCCGAAAGCATTAACAGCATTACGGAAGATGATAATCATGATATCTGGATTTCCACATCTTTCGGGATATCTAAAATCAGCAGCAAGGATTTATCAGTGCAAAACTTTTACAACTCCGACAACACAAAATTAAACCAGTTTATCAATGGAGCTGTAGCTCTATCCAGTGACATGAATGTCTGGTTTTCTACAAATGAATCTTTAGTGACTTTCAACACCGACTCAATACAAAATTATCATATATCTGCTCCTGTTTATTTTACTGATATTAAGATCAATAATCACACAATTATTCCTTCTGAAAAATATATGGGAATACACATTATTGACAATGAAGCAAACCTGAGTAATGTCATTAATGTTCCATATGGCTCTACTCTTAATATTGAATTTGCAGCGCTTGACTATTTAAATCCTGAGAAGATACTGTATAAATATAAAATAGGTAATAACAGTGAATGGATTATCCTCAGTCGCGGACAACGAAGTCTTAATCTTCCAAATACAAATCCCGGAGAATATAATCTAAGTATAATGGTGGTCAATTCTTCAGATATAAGCGGACTAAAGAGTGTAAAGATCCACTATCTGCCTCCATTCTGGCTTTCCAAAATGGCCTATTCTATCTATTTACTCGTTGTCGTGATTCTTTTATTTACTTACCGGAAGCTTGTTATCCAGAAAACAATGCAGAAATCTCTTGTCGAAAAAGAGCGTTATGAGAGGAAAAAGATTGAAGAATTAGATAAAATGAAAAGTGAATTCTTTTCAAATATTTCTCATGAGTTTCGTACTCCTTTAAGTCTGATCATTAATCCGCTTGAGAAACTGGTAAATGAAGATAACCTTTCGACTAAAGACAAAGACAGGCTCAGGCTTGTACTGAAAAGCAGCAATCGTTTGTTAAAGCTGACCAATGAGTTAATGGATTTTAGCAAGATTGAAAAGCAATTGCTAAAGCCCGACTTTGAGCTTTGCGAAATTGTTTCCAAGACAAATGAAATCAGCCATCTTTTCATTAACCTGGCTGATCTGATGAATATCGAATTTAAGATCAACTATTCTTTCGATCGTCTTGAATTACCAATAGATAAAGGAATGATTGAGAAGGCAATATTTAATTTATTATCAAATGCCTTCAAATATACATCCATATACGGCGTAATTATGATAAACCTCTCCAAATTCAGGGAGTCAGATACCGAATATGTTAAAATATCAGTTATAAACACGGGGCAGGGTATAAGTAACGAAAATTTAAGTAAAGTCTTTGATCGTTATTACCAGGTTAATAATGTTCAAAATAAAAATATTGAAGGTACGGGTATCGGATTAGCGCTGGTTAAAAGTTTTGTTGAACTGCATAATGGAAGAGTTGAAGTTAAAAGTGAACCTAATCTTGAAACTTGTTTTGATATATACCTGCCTGTAAATCAAACTGATTATAACAGCAATAGCGAAGTAACCCCTGCTATTCCTAAAAAATCAATAAGAAATACAAAGATTACAGAAGATAGTGAAAATCTGTCTCCCAAACAAAATTACGGGTACCGGATTTTAATTGTGGAAGACGAAGAGGATATTAGAAACTATATAATAGAAGAATTATCATCGGATTATAAAGTTTTATCTGCTAAAAATGGCGAAGAAGGACTGAATATAGCCAATGAAACTATTCCCGACCTCATAATCACTGATGTGATGATGCCGGTTTTGTCGGGTATTGAATTGTGTAAAAAATTACGAAATCAGGTAATAACTTCACATATTCCAATAATTATTTTATCAGCAAAAACAGGAGTTGATCAGCAGATTGAGGGATTGGAGATGGGTGCCGATGTTTACATGATTAAACCATTTAATATTGATATCCTGAAAGTCCAGGTTCAACGTCTTATTAGCTTTAAGCAGGCAGTATATTCAAAATACTTAAAGGAGACTACCCTGATTCCACAAGATTCAGGAACCAGTAAGCTCGATGAGGATTTTATCAGGAAAGTATTGACCTTTATTGAGGAGAATATGACTGATTCCGACCTTAATGTTGATCAACTGGCAAACTGTGTTTCCTTTAGCAAAGTTCAAACATACAGAAAAGTTAAAGCAATCAGTGGTTTATCTATTGTCGAGTTTATCAGAACAGTTCGCTTAAGGAAAGCATCTCAACTAATATTGGAAGATCGCTTAAATTTTTCTGAAATTGCTTTTACAACAGGTTTCTCGACTCCATCATATTTTTCAAAGTGTTTTCATGATCATTTTGGAATGACCCCCTCTGAATTTGCTACTGAGTACGGTAAAGAATCTACAGCGACCGGAACGGTGGGCATTCAGATTCTGTAAGTTGCTCATCTGTTCCCCGGTACATAATTGATCATATTAGCTTCAGAATTTTAACAGCATCACTTCCATATTGCTATTTGAATCAATTTTAATAGTTGTTATTCCAAATTTGACAGAGTTAGAGTACCAGATACTTTACTTTTGATTCAAATAGGTTCTTTAGTTATTAGGGTAATTTGAACTTGTTATTATTGATAGGTACTTTTATGAGTCTATCAGTATTACACGTTGTTGGTTGCTTCAATGGTTAGTTTATTAAGCGATAGGAAGCAGGTGTTTGTCGGGCTCGCTGCAACCTATCGCTTTAATTAAACTATAAAAGCAAGAATTATATGATTCATCTTAGAAATAGGAGAATTCCTGTTGTTTTATTAATTATAATATCCCAGGTTAATTGTCTGCTGGCCCAGAAAACACATAGCGATAACAATGATGGCACTTATACCAACCCGGTAATTTTTGCTGACTTTCCTGATCCTGATGTGATTTTGGTTGCTGATACCTATTATATGGTTTCCACGACCATGTTCATTTTTCCCGGAGTAACAATTCTGAAATCCTACGATCTTGTAAATTGGGAGTATTGCAGTAATGCCGTTCCCCGCTTCGATTTCAATCCTTGTTATAACATGGATGGTTGTGCAAGATACGGGCACGGACAATGGGCGACCAGTTTAAAATATGATAACGGTAGATTTTATTTAATGTTCATAACCCTCGACGAAGGCGGTTTTATTTGTTCGTCCGCAAAAGCAGAGGGACCATGGGAAATCAGAAAGCTGCCAAAAGGGTTTTATGACCCCGGCTTATTCTTCGATGATGATGGAAGAGTATTTGTTGCACACGGTTATGGTAAGGTCTTTATAACTGAACTGGATAAGACTTTTGCTCCAAAAAGTGAAGATTCATTGGTTTACACAGGTGATATTCGTGATGGTCTTGAAGGATCCCATGTATATAAAATAAACAATTATTATTATTTGTATTGCACTTATGGAGGTGTTGACGGTATCCAGGTAGCCCTCCGCTCTGGAAATATCTTCGGTCCTTATGAACAAAAAGTGGTTCTCAGAGACACAACGAAAGGGGTTAACTTCGGAGTTCACCAGGGAGCGCTTATCAGAACACAGACAAACGAATGGTGGACTATACTCTTTGTCGACAGCGGACCATTTGGCCGTTGTCCGTCATTGCATCCGGTAACATGGGTTGATAACTGGCCTGTTGTTGGAGTTAATGGGAAAGGCGTAGTAAGATATAAAAAACCGAATGTTGGAAAAAAATACCCAATAAAAGACCTGCCTGCATCGGATGAGTTCAGTGATAAGATGCTGGGGATGCAGTGGGGATGGAACCACAACCCCGACTCAACCAAATGGTCGCTAACCAGAAGACCAGGATTCCTTAGCCTGGAAACAACCAGGATCGTTTCTAAGTTGCCTGAAACCCCGAATATGCTTACCCAAAGGATCATTGCCTGTTACGATCAGACCATCCCAACTATAGGAACTACAAAAATGGAAGCAGGAAACATGAAGGATGGTGATGTTGCAGGTCTGGCAGTTTTTCAGAATCCTTATGCCTATATAGCGGTCAAAAAAAATAAAGATTCCAGATTCCTGGTTATGGTTAATAATGGCCATGTAATTGACTCTCTGTCAATGAATAATTCTTCAGTGTACCTGCGAACCATCGCTTCTAACAGTACAAAGAAGGCAAGCTTTGAGTTTAGTTTTGACAATAAAACATTCACGCCTCTTGGAAATGAATTATCAATGAGCTTTAATCTTTCAGTATTTACAGGAAATAAATTTTGCCTCTTTAATTATGCCACACATGAAACAGGTGGACATGTTGATTTTGATTGGTTCAGAAGCAGTTATGAATAAAAAACAATTATAGTATATATCTTAATTTGCCATGAAAAAAATAGTTCTTATTGTATTGCTGGTGTTGCCACTTTCCTTATTTGCTCAGAATGCAAAAATTAAAATTGATATCTCCAGAGAAATTGGAGATATTGATCCTAAAATTTATGGTGTATTCATGGAACCTATTCATTTTAACGGTAAAATGATGGGATTGCCCGATACTGTCAGCTTCAATACGCTCTATGGGAATTTGTACGATCCCTCTTCGAAACTTGCAGATGAGAACGGCTTCAGAAAAGATTATGTTGAAGCTATGAAAGAGCTCAAGGTTACAAATATGCGGTGGCCAGGAGGTAATTATGTAAGTGGCTACAACTGGCAGGATGGTATAGGTCCGAAGGATAAGCGTCCAGTCAGGATTAATCTGGCCTGGGGTGGTTTCGACAACAATCATGTAGGGACTGATGAATGGATTGCTTTAAATAAAACGATAGGAAGTGAAAATATTGTATGCGTGAACCTGGGTCTCGGCAACATAACAGACGCATGTAACTGGCTGGAATACTGCAACTATAAAAAAGGAACCTCGTTTTCTGATCTTCGTGCAAAAAACGGACATCCCGATCCCTATAACTTAAAAATATGGGACCTTGGAAATGAAGTCGATGGAGCTCCATGGGAGCTTGGACATAAGACAGCTGACGATTATGTTAAGATTGGACGGGAGGCAGCAAAAGCAATGAAATCAGTCGATAACACTATTAAATTTGTCGCATCAGGATCATCTTACTATGAGCCTTCTGGTCAATGGATAGAGTGGAATAGTAAAGTTCTTAGCGGACTTGGAGATCTGATCGATTATATTTCGATTCACCGTTACTGGGAAAACTCCTCTGACTACTATAATTACATGGGACAAAGTGCTTTAGATTTTGAGGAGAAGATAAAAGTAACAGCTGCTGAGATTGAGGTGGCAAGGGTAATGAACAAAGTTAAGAACCCAATCTCAATTTCTGTGGATGAATGGGGTATTATGTCAAGGAATTTATTGTCAGCCCTTCCGATAGCTCAGTGTTTTAACTCTTTTATCCGTCACGCTGATATTGTTAAGATGTCAAATTTCACTATGCTTACTTCATTGTTGGGAAGCGATAAAGAAAAAGGAACTTTTAAAACACCTTTGTTCTACATTTTTAAATCATTTTCAAATAATTGTCGTGGAAAATCTGTCGATACATATGTTGAATGTGATACTTTCAATACTGATTTATATAAGGGAATTCCTTATCTCGACGTAACAACTGTATATTCAAAAGAGACAGGCGATATCATTATCAACGTGGTTAACAGGCACAAAGACAATCCAATAACTGCCGATATCATTTCAGCATCCGGAGAGTTCACAGCTAAAGCAGAAGCTACACTTGTTGCCGGCAACACGCTGAATGGTACCTTTACATATGATAAGCAAAGTCAGTATATACCTGAAACAAAAGTAATTAATACTGATAAAAACAGAATTAGCTATTCTTTTCCGGCACATTCATTTACACAAATTAAAGTTGAGATCAGAAAACATTAAGCTGAAGAAATTGAAAATTGAAATAACATGAAAATATGTGTGGCAGCTTGGTATTTATATAATTTCACCATTACTGATATGATATCACATTTTTTAGCAAATATTAAAAAGGGGCTTTCCATCACAACTTTAGTGATTTTATCAGTAAGTGCCGGGGCACAGCAATTGCCTTTTCAGAACCCGTATCTAAGTTCCGAAGAACGGGCTAAGGATTTGATTTCGAGGCTTACTTTAAAAGAAAAAGCAGTATTAATGTGCGACCAGTCCGACCCGATTCCACGTTTGGGAATAAAACGGTTCAACTGGTGGAGTGAAGCGCTCCATGGCTATGCCAACAACGGCAATGTAACTGTATTTCCGGAGCCGATTGGAATGGCAGCTTCTTTTGATGACCAATTACTGTTCAGGATTTTCGATGCAACTTCTGATGAAGCACGTGCAAAAGTTAATGAAGCCCAGGCGTCGGGGCAAGAGAACAAACGTTTCTTAAGTCTCTCGGTCTGGACACCAAACGTCAACATTTTTCGCGATCCCCGCTGGGGAAGAGGCCAGGAGACATACGGGGAGGATCCTTATCTGACTTCCCGCATGGGCATTTCTGTAGTGAGAGGACTGCAAGGGCCTACCGAATCCAGATATAAAAAACTTCTGGCTTGTGCCAAACACTATGCCGTACATTCTGGTCCTGAATGGAGCCGTCACCAACTTAATATCAACAATCTCGATCCCCGCGACTTGTACGAAACTTATCTCCCGGCATTCAAATCACTGGTTCAGAAAGCGGATGTAAGAGAGGTAATGTGTGCTTATCAGCGTTTGGACGATGAGCCTTGCTGTGGTAATTCAAGATTATTGCAACAGATTCTTCGTGATGACTGGGGTTTTAAATACCTTGTTGTTTCCGATTGCGGTGCTGTAACTGACTTTTTTACAAGTCATAAGGTCTCTTCCGATGCCGAACATGCTGCTTCAAAAGCTGTTTTAGCCGGGACTGATGTGGAATGTGTGTGGCAGGACTATCCTTTTAAAACATTACCTGATGCTGTTTCACGGGGACTGATTAAAGAAGAAGAGATCAACAAACATCTGATACGTGTATTAACAGGCCGTTTTGATCTGGGCGAAATGGACGAAGATTCTATTGTCCCCTGGACTAAGATCCCTCTTTCGGTCATAAACAATGAAGAACATCGCAAACTTGCATTAGACATGGCACTCGAATCGATGACACTCCTTCAGAATAAAAACAATATTCTCCCATTAAGTAAAGGTAAAAAAGTTTCGGTTATCGGACCAAATGCCAACAACAAACCAATGCTCTGGGGAAATTACAATGGAACACCTGTAAAGACCATCTCCATTCTTGATGGAATTTCGTCAAAGGTTTCTGCCGGTAATGTTTTTTACGACAAAGGCTGTGATCTGGCTGAAAATAAAGTAACAAATAGCTATTTCTCCTATTTTTCATTTGAAGGCAAACCAGGAATAAAAGCTACTTACTGGAACAACAGGGAAGGAAAAGGCGATGCTGTCGTTACCCGACAAATAACAAACCCGATAAAATTAACTGTAGCAGGTCAGCATGAATTTGAAACAGGCGTAAAACTGGAGGGTTTCTCCGGTTTGTTTGAAACAGAGTTTGTTGCATCAAAAACTGAAGAGCTTGTTTTCAAATTTGGAGCAACAGGTCATTTTGAATTGTTGGTAAATGACCGGTCATTGATAGTGTATGATAATTGGAGGACACTCCCTTCCAGAATTCCCATAGAAGTTGAAAACGGAAAAAAATATAAAATTACATTCAGATACACACAACTTAACAATTGGGAAGCAAACTTAGAGTTTGACTTTGGCAAAGAAGTCGACATCGATTATACCGGGTTGATTAAAAAGCTTAAAGGATATGATGTAGTTATTTTTGTTGGTGGACTTTCGGGACAGCTGGAAGGTGAAGAAATGCCGGTATCATACACAGGATTCAAAAATGGTGACCGTACCAGCATTGAATTACCATCCGTGCAGCGCAATTGTCTGAAAGCATTAAAGCAGTCAGGGAAGAGAGTAGTATATGTGAACTGTTCCGGTTCCGCAATTGCATTAACCCCTGAAACAGAAAGCTGTGACGCAATTCTACAGGCCTGGTACGCCGGCGAATCAGGAGGCCAGGCTGTTGCAGATGTCATCTTTGGAGACTATAACCCATCGGGCAAACTGCCCGTAACATTCTACAGGAATTCTCAGCAATTACCCGACTTTGAAGATTATTCAATGAAAGGTCGTACCTACCGCTTCATGTCCGATCCCTTATTCCCATTCGGCTTTGGCTTAAGCTATACAAAATTCTCAATCGAAGCTGCAAATTTCAGCACAACAGAGATCAAGAATAATGAAGCAGTAGTACTTACAATCCCTGTTACTAATCTTGGAAAACGTGATGGAACAGAAATCGTCCAGGTTTATGTTCACAAAGTAAACGACAGTGACGGACCACTAAGAACACTGAAAGGATTCCAACGGTTGAATATTGCTGGCGGAAAAACAGGTCAGGCTATAATCAGTTTGCCTTATGACTCATTTGAGTTTTATGACAGGCCGACAGGCAGAATGACTGTTGTTCCGGGCGAGTATGAAGTTTCCTATGGAAATAGTTCAGATCCAAATGACTTAAAAACATCAAAAATCAGAATTTCAAAATAACAGGTAATATCGGAATAAGATGAAAACAATACTATTTATATTAACATTAACAGTAGTAGTAGGCTTTCAGGCTAAAAGCCAGAATATAATAAATCATTCTCCAGCTGACTTTGATACTCCCCGTAATGAAATAAAAAAGGGGAAAGTTGACACCATTGTCTATTATTCGAAAACAGTTGGCACTAAACGTAAAGCGCTGGTTTATACTCCCCCTTCTTATACCAAAGGCAGAAAATATCCGGTACTTTATCTTTTGCATGGCATTGGTGGCGACGAAAAAGAATGGCTGAAAGGAGGTCAGCCTCAGGTTATTCTTGATAATCTGTATGCCGGAAATAAATTACAACCTATGATTGTAATCATGCCAAACGGACGTGCTATGAAAGACGACCGGGCCACAGGTAATATAATGGCATCAGATAAGGTTGAAGCCTTCGCTACCTTTGAGAAGGATTTACTAAATGATTTGATTCCATTTGTTGAGAAAAAATATCCGGTACTAACTAACCGTGAAAACAGGGCAATAGCCGGATTATCGATGGGTGGAGGACAATCATTGAATTTCGGTCTTGGCAACCTGGATAAATTTGCATGGATAGGAGGTTTTTCTTCTGCGCCAAATACAAAAGCCCCGGAATTATTAGTGCCGAATCCGGATGAAACAAAGAAAAAATTAAAAGTACTCTGGATCTCATGCGGCGATAATGATGGTTTGATAAGTTTCAGTCAGCGGACTCACGATTATCTTGTTGCGAAAAGCGTTCCTCACATTTTTTACATTGAACCAGGTATTCATGACTTCAAAGTATGGAAAAATGATCTATATATGTTTTCCCAGCTTCTTTTCAAAACTGTTGATATTTCTTCTTTCAATAAATATAGTGTACTTGGAACTCCGGCTGCAACCAATGTTAGAAGTTCTAAATACCCTCAGATTATGCCTGACGGCAGGGCAGTATTTCAAATTAAAGCGCCTGATGCTCAAAAAGTGCAACTTGATTTAGTCAGGAAATACGATATGGTAAAAAGCAGCGACGGAATCTGGAGTGTAACAACGGATTCATTAAGCGAAGGCATACACTATTACTCATTAATAATTGATGGCTTAGCAGTTTGCGACCCGTCAAGCGAAGCTTTTTATGGTATGGGACGAATGGCAAGTTGTATTGAAGTTCCATTTAAAGGCGATGGCTATTACGCATTAAAAGATATTCCGCATGGCGAAATACGAATCAAGCGATATTACTCTGAAGTGACAAGAAGCTGGCGCCGCTTCTTCATTTATACACCTGCCGATTATGATGTGAATACCAGTGAAAAATACCCGGTTTTGTATCTGTTACATGGCGGAGGAGAAGATGAAAGAGGCTGGGCCGAACAAGGGAAAACTGATATAATCCTTGACAATCTTATTGCGGAAAAAAAAGCAAAACCAATGCTGATTGTGATGATGGACGGCAACTTTCCTACTGTCGGAAATTTGTTTGGAGAAAACATGCTGAAAGCATTCACAGCAGAATTGAAGCAATCGGTAATTTCATTTGTAGAAAAAAACTTTCGTGCTGAAACAGATTCTAAAAATCGCGCTCTCGCCGGATTATCAATGGGTGGCATACAAACTCTCTATACAGGAATAAATAATACGGGTTTATTTTCATACTTAGGAGTTTTTAGCTCCGGATGGATCCAGTCTATGCAGGAAGATCTGGCGAATGCACAATACAATTTCATGAGCAAAAATTCCGATAAAATAAATACTGATCTGAAACAGTTTTGGATTTCCATGGGCGGACCTGAAGATATTGCATACAAAAACTGTAAAATCATGCTTTCAAAATTCGATGGAATGAATATTAAATATACATACAGTGAATACCCGGGAGGACATACATGGCCTGTCTGGAGAAATAACCTGTTTAATTTCGCTCAACAATTATTTAAATAGCCCAATCCTTAAAAAACTACTGCAATGAGTCAACTTTCTCAAAAAATCTCGGTGCTCGAAAAAATAGGGTATAGCCTTGGGGACCTTGCTGCAAACCTGGTTTTCCAGACGCTAATTACTTATCTGGCTTATTTCTATACCGATATTTATGGGCTAAAAAATACCGATGCATCAATTATAATGCTTTCTGTCGGCTTAGTTGCCGCATTCATATTTAATCCAATAATCGGATTACTGGCTGACCGGACACGTTCGAAATGGGGCAAATTCCGGCCTTGGATTTTATTTACTGCAATCCCGCTTGGTGTTATTGCACTTCTGGCTTTTTCAACACCACATTTTTCGTACAAAGGAAAATTAATCTACGCCGCTGTAACTTATACGCTTTTGTTACTGATGTATGCTTCAAGTAACCTTCCATATGCAGCTCTTAGCGGTGTACTTACAGGTGACATGGGAGAAAGAAACAGTCTTTCGTCGTACCGGTTTGTTGCAGTTATGTTTGCCCAGTTTTTTGTACAGGTTTTTATGCTTCCGATTATTGAATATGCAGGCAATGGAGACAAAGCGGTGGGCATTGAAGCAGTAATGACGTGGTTGGCTGCTATTGGGACTGTCATGCTGCTTATAACTTTTTTCACAACCAGAGAGCGTATCATTCCTCGTTTGGAGCAAAAATCATCGATTAAAGATGACCTGTCTGATCTTTCGAAGAACAAGCCCTGGTTAATAATGCTCGTCTTAACAATACTGGTTTTCATAACCCTGGCGATGAAAGGGGGTGCCTATGTGTATTATTTTAATAATTATGTAGATAAGCAGGCACTCACTGATTTAATTAGTCCGATTATTTCTGATTTATCCGCTGCGGGTATTACTTTCTTTGGATCAGATCCGGTTGCAGCGGGATTTGGTTTGTTTAATGCCGGTGGAATTATCTTTATGATTGTTGGTATTTCATTCTCAAAAGGCCTTGCAGATAAATATGGCAAACGTGATGTTTACAAATATGGCCTTCTCACTTCAGCTGTTTTTGTTCTGATCTTTATCTTTTTCAAACCTGAAGATGTAGTCCTGATGTTTGTTTCACAAATATTACATGGATTTTCATACGGAATTACCATCCCGATACTATGGGCGATGATTGCTGATGTTGCTGATTATTCTGAATGGAGAACAAATCGCAGGGCAACTGCAATAATCTTCTCTGCAATGATGGTAGGCCTGAAAACAGGCCTTTCTATCGGAGGCGCTCTGGTTGCGTGGATTCTGGGTTTATATGGCTACATTCCTAAACAGAGTGCAGTAGCAGGGCAGGCAATTATTCAACCTGATACTGTCGCCGCCGGAGCAAAAATGCTTGTCAGTATATATCCTTCCATCCCCTTCATATTAGGTGTCGGGTTGCTGTTTTTCTATGTTATTGACAAGAAAATGGAAGTTAAAATTGAAATGGAATTGAAAGCCAGGAGGGAAAGCAGATAAAACATAAATTGAATATAATGAATAAATGAAAATCAAAATTATTTCTGCAATTACTGCTATCGTTTTTCTCCAATACCCGCAGATTATGGCACAAAATACATTAGCTGAGGCTACTAAAGGAAAATTTCTTTTTGGGGTAGCTGTTAATATGCAACAGGTTAATGGTGTTAATCCCAAGGAATCAGAATTGATTGCTAAAGAATTCAATACAATTGTTGCCGAAAACTGTATGAAGCCCCAACCTATCCATCCGGAAGAAAACAGATACGAGTGGACTGATGCAGACAAAGTTGTAGCATTTGGAGAAAAAAATAAGCAGGTTGTAACCGGACATTGTCTTATCTGGCATTCTCAAATAGGCAGGTGGTTCTTTGTTGATGACAGTGGAAACGATGTCACACCTGAAGTTCTGAAAGAACGCATGCGTCAGCACATCTATACAATTATGGGTCGATATAAAGGCCGGGTAAAAGGTTGGGACGTTGTCAACGAAGCTTTTGAAGACAATGGCTCATACCGCAATAGCAAGTTCTACCATATCTTGGGCAAGGATTTCATCAGATATGCTTTCCAGTTTGCTCATGAAGCCGACCCANNAATGTAGAAACTCCGGCAAAATGCCAGGCTATAGTGGAAATGGTAAAAGAACTCAAGGCTGCCGGGTGCAGAATTGACGCGGTTGGTTCACAAGCGCACATGCACATGTATAGCCCTGCGCTTGACGCCACAGAAAACTGCTTTAAGAAACTTAAGGCTGCCGGCGTGAAAATACTTATTACCGAATGGGATATTTCAATTCTTCCCAGTCCGTATTCCGGGGCAAACATTTCAACTAATTTCGCTTATTCCAGGGAAATGGATCCTTATCGTGAAGCCGTACCAGACTCCGTTCAACAAAAGTGGAACAAACGCGTACTTGACATGTTCGGACTTTTCCTTAAGTACAATGATGTAGTTGATCGTGTCACTGTCTGGGGATTGAATGATGCCGTAAGCTGGTTAAACAATTTTCCGATCTATGGCAGAAAGGATTATCCTGTACTTTTCAACCGCAATAATCAGCCCAAGAGCGTGGTTGATGAAATGATTAAAATGGCAAAAAAATATAAGTCTAAAAAATGAAGAAGCAAAGTTTTTAGATAATGATGTCATTANNGGCCAGCTACTCACCTTCACATGGAGAGGTGCCTATCTGACACCTTCAGGGATTGAACAGATCACCAAACTTCATGCAGGCGGCGTGTGTCTGGAACCATACGCACTGGAAACATGTAAAAATCTATATTGGGGACGTTCTCAAGTCGATCCCAACTTCATAAAACCAGCGGATTATTTCGACAT
>PMIL01000362.1 GCA_003157075.1 Bacteroidales bacterium
TACCTGTAAAATACCAGTCACCCAAATGTCCTGGACAAGCTTCATGAAGACCTTCAATAGACTGAAATACAATTCTTACATCTGATTTAATATCATCTGATTTAAGCATTGATGATATTTTCGTTGAAATCTCCTCGGTGGTGAATGGTTTATAAATCTCGCGAACCAGATTTTTCATCTCTTCAACAGGCTTCAGAAGTTCATTCAAAGCGGCTTTATAGACATCCCCGATTACTGATTCTTTTCCCCTGTCCTTTAATAGTCCGATGGCTGCCCGAAAAGCTATAAAATCACCGAGTTTAGCCATATCAATTCCGTAGCAATCAGGGTATCGCAACTGCGGCGATGAAGATACGACGACTATTTTTTTCGGATCAAGTTTATCAAGTATTCTGATAATGCTCTTTTTCANNCCATATGTAACATCATAAATATGTCCGACGAGATCATCACGGCTGGTATCTTCAGTAATAAATGTACGCAGCTTAGCATCTTTTACTGCAATTTTTTCAACTCTGGGCCGCTGGTTGATAATTTTCTCAAGTTCCTCCCTGTTAAGGTAATTGCCCCTGCTCAGGATATGGTCTATTTTTACCTGGTTGAGATAATTCTCGACTCCTTTTATCAATCCGTAAAAAGCGCTTTCAGCGGTATTAGGAATATATGAGAAGACTGTATTGTCAAGATCATACTCAACAACCTTCAGAACCCTGTCGGCCAGAAGCTCCCCCAGTTTTTTTCTTTCCCTGTATATTGTTTTATCGGTCCCTCTTGAAAAATATATTCTTTCAAAAGAGCATTTTCTGAGTTCGGTTTGCTCTCTTAATTTTTCTATGGTGGTTTCTCCGGAGGCTTTAATAATAATTGCACTTGCTGGTGGAAGCTCAATCACATCATCAGTCCTGACATTAAATATTGTCTGGATGACAGGTCTTTCTGAAGCAACAACCACCACCTCATCATCAATGTAGTAATATGCCGGCCGGATGCCGGCCGGATCTCTCATCACAAAAGCGTCTCCATGGCCAACCATTCCGGCCATTGCATAACCGCCATCCCAGTTACGGCTGGCTTTTTTCAGAATTAATGAAACGTCGAGGTTCTTTTCGATAAGAGGCGATATCTCCTTTTTTGAAAAACCCTCTTCCTTGAATCTGCGGAACAATCTTTCGTTTTCCTCATCAAGCCGATGTCCAATGTTCTCCAGAATTGTAACAGTATCGGAGAAATCGACAGGATTCTGGCCCAATTCAACAAGGCTGCTGAAGACTTCTCCTACATTTGTTAGATTGAAATTGCCAGCCATCACAAGGTTTTTTGACCTCCAGTTATTTTCACGGCTTACAGGGTGTACATAATCAATATTATAATTTCCATAAGTACCGTAACGAAGATGTCCGAGGTAAATATCACATGCAAAAGGCACATTTTCTTTTATAAATGCCGGATCCTTAAAACCTTCAGGATGTGATAGCGTTAATTTATCAAGATCCTGGTAAATGAGACTGAAAACTTCTTTTATCGGGTTTGCTTTATTTGATCTTTGCCTGAAAATATACCTGTTACCGGGCGGGACATCGAGCTTAATTCCGGCAATGCCTGCTCCATCCTGACCCCTGTTATGCTGCTTTTCCATCATCAGGTACATCTTCTGCAAGCCATAGCTCCATGTTCCGTATTTTTCAATATAGTATTCCATCGGCTTACGCAATCTTAACATTGCAATGCCGCATTCGTGTTTGATATTATCGCTCATAATTATTTAATATTCAGATCCGGGAGATTGATTATATCAGGAACGAGATCTGCATTAGGAAACTTCTTGCTTACAATTAAAAACAACCTTGTTGCTTCAGTTCTGGATCTGAAGTTGCCTACCCGGACTTTATACCAAGCGGGTTCGGCAAATAACAAGTATGAAACAACATCAGGAAACTGGTTCATAAATTCCTGCCTTACTTTAGCAGATTCTATTTTGGCATTTCTGTCGGAATTATTGTAAATCTGGATCCTGAATCCTTCTACACCGGTATAGCCATTTCTTTCTTCGAGGTTTTTGTTCCCCAGTATATATCTGGTTATCATGGTGTCGATTGCAGGATCCTGAATGATAGTCAGTTTTCCGGACTTTGAATTGTCATCTGTACTTTTAAATAGTTCCGAAGTGCTGGTGTAAGATTGAGACCGGACAATAAGGGATGAAAAGCCCAGAATAAATAGTATAAAAATGAGTTTTCTCATCATTGTCGCAAAAGTAACAAAATTTTTCTATCCCAGCTCTGCTGCAAGTTCATCAGTCATCTCCAGATTATGATATACAAACTGAATGTCATCATCATCTTCAAGCGTATCTATCAGTCTGAGAACTTTTCGGGCAGATTCAATATCGAGTTTTTTTGTATCGTTTGGAATCCTTTTCAGTCCTGCTTCTTCAGGTTCTATTCCTAAATCATTCAGCTTTCTGTTTACGTTTCCAAAATCTTCTTTAGCGCATGTAACAGTCAGCATATCGCCATCGACTTCAAAATCTTCCGCACCTGCATCTATCATTTCAAGCTCCACATTTTCCAGAGACAATCCTTCATTTTTTATCGTGAATATTCCTTTTCTCTCAAAGAGGAAAGTAAGTGACCCATTGGTTCCTAAATTGCCTCCATGCTTATTGAACGCGGATCTTACTGAAGCAACAGTTCTGTTATTATTATCTGTCAGGCACTCAACAAACACTGCAACTCCGCATGGGCCATAACCTTCGAAGGATGTTTCGATGAAACTCTCAGCATCAGCACTGGTAGCCTTTTTAATTGCCCTGTCAATATTATCCTTGGGCATGTTTGCTCCCTTTGCATTCTGTACTGCAAGCCTGAGCCTTGCATTAGTTTCGCGATCACCACCTCCCTCTTTTGCTGCAATTATTATCTCTTTGATGATTTTGGTAAATTTCTTTCCCCTTTTAGCATCAATTGCCCCTTTTTTACGCTTTATGGTTGACCACTTGCTATGTCCTGACATATTTTAGATTTTTATAATTCAGACTGCAAAATTAAATAATTCTTTCAATCCTCAGTCATAGTTTATAGATTTGTACCGGAATTAAGGCGTAAAGGCACAAAGGCACAAAGGCATAAAGGCGCAAGGGTATTAAAATTGAAATTTATGATTTTGCCGTTGTGCCTTTGAGCCGTTGAGCCATTTAGTAAAAGTGAAAATGAGCAGGAAAGTATATATCGAAACATATGGGTGTCAGATGAATGTTGCTGACAGCGAGGTTGTTGTATCAATTCTTTCAGAGGCGGGTTATGAACTTACAGAGAACATAAATGATGCCGGATTAATACTGATCAATACCTGTTCAATCCGTGATAATGCTGAACAACGAATCTGGGGTCGTCTTAAAGCAATAAGTCATCTGAAAAAGCGGAAGAATGACCTGAAGATCGGAGTTATTGGTTGTATGGCGGAAAGGCTGAAGGANNGAGACTGATCAGCTGGTTGATATTGTTGTCGGTCCTGATGCGTACAGGGAGCTGCCTGTTCTTGTCGGTGAAGCTGAAGCCGGACATAAAGCAGTTAATGTCCTTCTTTCCCGTGAAGAAACATATGCTGATATTTCGCCTGTAAGGATGGATAAAAATGGTGTCAGTTCTTTTGTTTCAATAATGAGGGGCTGCAACAACATGTGTGCATATTGTGTGGTACCATATGTACGTGGTGGGGAACGCAGCAGAAATCCCGAATCAATTCAGAGAGAAGCAAAAGAATTATTTGAGAATGGATACAGGGAAGTTACCTTACTCGGTCAAAATGTTGATTCATATAATTGGAAGAATGAATCAGGAGTGGTGGGATTCCCGGAACTTCTGGAAAAGGTTGCCCTGATTGATCCTTTGCTGCGTGTAAGGTTTTCAACCTCCCACCCGAAAGATATTTCAGACGATCTACTCCACACAATAGCAAGGCACAATAACATATGCAGACACATACATTTGCCGGCACAAAGCGGTAGCTCCCGTATTCTGAAGCTTATGAACAGGGAATACACAAGAGAATGGTATCTGGATCGTATTAATGCAATTCATTCCATAATTCCTGATTGTTCTTTGTCAACCGATATGATAACCGGCTTCTGTACTGAGACAGAGGAGGATCATAAAGAATCTCTCTCGCTTATGGAACTGGTGGGATTCGATTTTGCCTATATGTTTAAATACAGTGAAAGACCCGGAACCATGGCTGCAAGAAAACTTAAAGATGATGTTCAGGAATCAATAAAATCAGAAAGACTAAGTGAAATGATATCTCTCCAGAACCTGCTTTCAGCAAAATCCAAAAAAAATGATATCGGCATGGTCTTTGACGTTTTAATAGAAGGATTTTCAAAAAGATCTGTTGATTACTTTTCGGGGCGGAATTCTCAGAATAAAGTTGTTGTCTTTCCGGGAGGTGATTTTAAAAAAGGAGATTATACCAGGGTTCTGATAGAAAGATGTACTTCTGCCACCCTGATTGGCACAATCATTTAGGAGCTGTTTAGTTAGACGTCTCGTTTCATTTGAGTAACTTGCATACTGAATTAAGACTAGCACTCTGAAAACGATAATGAAGAATAAAATCAAAACTTTGAAATTTAATAAAAATATAGAATGAGAATAAAAGTTATACTGTTAATAATCCTATCTTTTCTGAATTTTGCCTTTTCTTCAGCACAAAAAAACAACAAGAAAATATCAATTACGGGTATTGTAACCGATAATCGCCAGAGGCCACTGGCCGGAGCTATAATCCTTATCGACGGTAAGCGCACAAACTCTGTTACCAATAATAATGGAATATATAAATTAAAAATAAAATCCGATGCTGACTCGATAACCATTTTTGCTTCAGGAAACAGGGTGAGCACAGTTCCAATAAAGGGAAGAAACAAAATAGATTTTATTTTTAATGAAGCTGATCTGTCAAAACGAAATGTTCAGAATAATGAGGCAAGCGAGAAGCAGGTAGATGTCGGATACGGTACAGTGAGTCAGAAAGATCTTCTCACGCCGGTAAGTAATATAGATGGCAGAGGCGGTAAATATTCCGCATACAGGGATATTTACGCTATTTTAAAAGGAACTCCCGGCTTAATTGTAAGGGGGAACAGTGTCCAGATATTGGGACCATCATCTACGTTTTCCACTGGCGAGCCTCTGTATGTTGTTAATGGTATGACTGTGAGTAGTCTAGATGGGATTACTCCTACCATGATCGAAAGTATCTCAGTTCTTAAAGGATCATCTGCGTCAATTTACGGTTCACAGGGAGGCAATGGTGTAATTCTCATAACATTAATTAAATAACATCGAATAGCCTATTCACGTTTCTTAGTACCTGAAATAAGATGAAGTTCGTCCAATTGCTTTTTAGATATCTGTGAAGGAGTATCAAGCATCACATCACGGCCCGAATTGTTTTTCGGGAATGCAATAAAATCACGTATCGAATCCTGTCCCCCGAACATAGCTACCCACCTGTCGAATCCGAAGGCAACGCCTCCATGAGGCGGAGCACCATATTTAAATGCATTCAGTAGAAAGCCAAATTGTTCAGTTGCCTCCTCTTCGCTGAAACCAAGGACTTTAAACATCAGCTTCTGAACCGAGGCATCGTGGATCCTGATAGAACCTCCGCCAATTTCAACACCATTTATTACCAGGTCATATGCATCAGCTCTCACTTTCCCGGGATCTGTTTCCATCAAATGAAGATCGTCAGGCACGGGTGAAGTGAACGGATGGTGCATCGCATAGAATCTTTTTGACTCTTCATCCCATTCAAGAAGCGGAAAATCGACTACCCATAAAGGCATGAAAATGTCCTTCTTTCTTAATCCCAATCTGGTTCCCATTTCAAGCCTTAATTCCGAAAGTGCGGTCAGCGTTTTCTTTTTATCTCCTGCCATAACCAGTATAAGATCACCGGGTTTGGCTTTCATTATTTCAGCCCATTTCTTCAGATCTTCAATGGAATAAAACTTGTCAACCGATGATTTTAAGGTGCCGTCTGCATTATACCTCAAATATATAAGCCCCTTTGCCCCTATCTGGGGTCTTTTAACAAATTCAGTAAGTTCATCAAGTTGTTTCCTGGTGTATTCTGAACAGTTTCCGGCGCAAATTCCTCCTATATATTCAGAGCTGTCAAAGACAGCAAAATTATGTCCTTTAACAAGCCCTGTCAGGTCTACAAATTTCATCCCAAATCTGAGGTCGGGCTTGTCTGAACCATAAAATTCCATAGCCTCGCTATAAGGAAGCCTCAGAAAAGGTTCATTAAATTCTATTCCCCTTACCTGCCTGAACAGATATTTGGCGAGACCTTCAAAAGTTTCGAGGATATCATTTCTTTCAACAAATGACATCTCGCAATCGATCTGTGAAAACTCCGGCTGCCTGTCAGCTCTCAGATCCTCATCCCTGAAGCATTTTACAATCTGAAAATATTTATCAAAACCCGCTACCATCAACAACTGTTTCAAAGTCTGGGGTGATTGGGGCAATGCATAGAAGGTTCCCGGCTGCATTCTTGAGGGAACTACAAAGTCACGCGCACCTTCGGGAGTTGATTTGATAAGGACAGGTGTTTCGACCTCTATAAAGCCTATGGAATCCATATATTTACGCACCTCCTGTGAGACTCTGTGACGAAGCAAAATATTGTTTTTAACGGTGTTTCGTCTGAGGTCCAGGTAACGATATTTCATTCTTAATTCCTCACCTCCGTCAGTCTCCTCTTCAATAGTGAACGGAGGAATCTCGCTCCTGTTCAGAATATTGAGTTCGGCAACCTCAATCTCAATTTCACCTGTGACCATTTTAAGATTCTTGTTGCTTCTTTCTCTTACCTTTCCTTTAGCCTGTACTACGAATTCTCGACCCAGCTTACGGGCTTTCTCACAAAGCTCTTTATTTGTGTCCATATTAAAGAGCAGCTGGGTTATACCATAGCGGTCGCGAAGATCAACAAATGTCATTCCGCCCAGATCTCTTGATTTCTGTATCCATCCGCATAAAATAACATCCTGACCTTCATTGTTCATGTTTAACTCGCCGCAAGTGTTTGTCCTGTACATCGCTTTTGTTTTAAGTTTCAGCAAAAGTAAGAAAATTATCAATTTTAAGAGAGAATCAAAATTCCCAATAATCTTTATACTTTTAGAACTCAAAATCATTAACATGTCCGGGAATAATAAAGAATACTATATGAGAGCTGCACTTGCGGAAGCGAATAAAGCTTTTGAAAAACAGGAGGTTCCGGTAGGTGCTGTAATAGTCTGCAATGATATGATTATTGCCAGGGCTCATAATCTCACTGAAACACTGAAAGATCCAACGGCTCATGCTGAAATGCAGGCAATAACAGCTGCAACAAACTGGCTTGGAGGGAAATACCTTACAGATTGTACGATTTATATAACTCTGGAGCCCTGTGCTATGTGTGCCGGTGCTCTCGGATGGAGCCAGGTACCGACAATTGTTTTTGGAGCTGCAGATGAAAAGAAAGGTTACAGAACAATCTCAGGGCCTTTACTACATCCAAAGACGGTTGTTGAATCGGGAATTCTTGAGAAAGAGTGCCGGGAAATACTGGTGAGGTTTTTTAAAAAGAAGAGATAGGCTGTCACATACTCCCTGGTAAACTCACCCCCCATCCCAACCGTCAACTTAACCTTTGGGGGTAGATGAGTTATTCCTTAACAAAGTTTCCTCCCTTTTGAAAGACTACCCATTATATACATCTTCTCATATCATGATATTATCTCTCTAAAATAATCACCCATCCACGATACCCAGAACACTATGCATTATTGGGAATTACATCATGTACTAGAATGTCAGATTAATTTGCGACTGTAAATATAAATGAATTTGGTATGGCTCTGAAAGAGCCAGATATGAATAGCCCCCAGTGCAACTGGGGGTTAAGATACACATACGTGTTTTCCAGCTCTGAANNATGTCACCGTTTTATGATGAACTTATTGATTTTTAATATATTTTATAAGCATGTTCAGATCCCTATATGAACAGGTGAATGAACCATATCCTTCTTCCCATCCAGTGAATGAAGGAAACAGACTAGTGTTTTTCATCCAGAAAGAAGAAGAGGCTTTAATANNGCTTAATAATTCCTGTTATGTAGGCATATAGCTCATTGACATTATCTTGTTCAATTGAACTTTTAACGAAATAACTTCGTGACTCACAACAATATGATGAGGTGGTGAAGGAGATGTGTATAAAGGGGAGTTTGAAGGAGGGGAAATGTATCAAGCATAAATTCAATACATTACATTCAGTTTTGAAATAAACTCTCCCTCTTATACTTTATTCAACTCTTAAGTTGACTATGGACAAAAGTGGTGAGTATGTCAGAATAAAAAAAGTGCTAATTTTATATAAAATATCTAATATGACCTTTGACAACAGCAAAACAATAATCAGTTTCAGAATCAAACTATTCGGTGCAACTATTGTATTACTGGCTTATCTTGCCATGGCATATGTTATAAGAATGATTAAATTTCCACTGCTCGGGATGAGCGATACAGTCTGGACAGTTATTCTCATAGCAATCTGGGTCATTCTTGCATTTTTGCCAATGATTCTCAACTATCAGTATATCAGCTATTCGGATGAAGGAGAAAATATTATCTTCAGATATTTTACTTCTGGTATAGTTGGAGGTAAGAAAAACTCAATTGAAATAAGTAAAATTTCATTTTCAGGATATAAAATTGAAACCAGGTTTTTCGGTCTAATTCAGGGTATTATCCTCTTTCAGAAGTTTCAGGAGGGAATAGCAAAGTATCCTCCTGTTTATATTTCTGGGCTTAACCCTGAGGAAAAAGCAAAAGTCATAAAATCATTAAATATTCACACACCTCCTGCGTGAAGGTTATCATCTGATAACATGAGATTTATCATTTTTAATAACTTTAAACAATCTCAAATTTGACTCACTTATTGATTAATGAATTATAACTAAAATTTTAAAATAATGAATGTAGATAAAATCATGAACAACCTCGAGAAGAAGCATCCCGGGGAGGTTGAGTATTTACAGGCTGTCAGAGAAGTTTTGGAGTCAATTGAAGAGGTTTATAATGAAAACCCTCAATTTGAGTCAGCAAACATAATTGAGCGCATAATTGAGCCTGACCGCGCTATTACATTTAAGGTTCCCTGGGTTGATGATGAAGGAAATGTGAAGGTAAACCTTGGATACCGGATCCAGTTCAACAATGCAATTGGTCCCTACAAGGGAGGTCTCCGGTTCCACCCGAGTGTTAACCTGTCAATCCTTAAGTTCCTTGGTTTTGAGCAGATCTTCAAGAATGCACTTACCACACTTCCAATGGGTGGCGCCAAAGGCGGTTCTGATTTTGATCCTAAAGGAAAATCGAATGCAGAGGTAATGCGTTTCTGCCAGTCATTCATGCTTGAGCTCTGGAAATACATTGGTCCCGAAACTGATGTTCCTGCCGGTGACATAGGCGTGGGTGGCCGTGAAATCGGATTCTTATACGGCATGTATAAAAGACTCGCAGGAGAACATACAGGAGTTCTTACAGGTAAAGGAAGTAACTGGGGCGGTTCACTTGTACGTCCTGAAGCTACAGGTTATGGTTGTGTCTATTTTGCCAAAGAGATGCTTGCTACAAAAGGAGAATCATTCCAGGGTAAAAGAGTGGCAATCAGCGGTTTTGGAAACGTAGCATGGGGTGCTGCACTCAAAGCCACAGAGTTGGGGGGAAAAGTTGTTACAATTTCCGGACCCGATGGTTATGTATACGATCCTGAAGGTATTTCAGGAAAGAAAATTGATTACATGCTGGAACTACGTGCTTCAAATGAAGACGTGGTGAAACCATATTCATATGAATTTGAAGGCGTTGAATTTCATGCAGGGAAACATCCGTGGGAAGTAAAAGTTGACATCGCTCTTCCATGTGCTACCCAGAATGAACTTACAGCTGAAGACGCTGAAAAACTTATCAGTAATGGTTGCATTTGTATCTGCGAAGGTGCAAATATGCCAACTACACCTGAAGCAGTTGCAATTATACAGAAACATGGTTTGCTTTTTTCTCCGGGAAAAGCATCGAACGCAGGCGGTGTAGCCACTTCAGGACTTGAGATGACCCAGAATTCAATGAAACTTCGCTGGAACCGCAAAGAGGTTGATGACCGTCTCCATGAAATCATGTGCAATATTCATGGCCAGTGTGTCACACATGGTAAAAGAGGGGATGGTTATGTAGATTACGTGAAAGGTGCAAATATTGCAGGCTTCCTTAAGGTAGCAACTTCCATGCTCGACATGGGTGTGATCTGATTTTTAATTTCATAACAATATTTTCGTAGGGACATTGCATGCAACGTCCCTACTTTTTTTTATATTTGTTTGTCTCATTTTCTTGTGCTATGCCTGAAACATCACTCAAGCATAAAATTGCTTTAGGGCTGATTCCGCACATTGGCGATATTAATGCCCGTAAACTTGTATCACATTTTGGCAGTGTGGAGGCAATTTTTCATGAGCCATACGGAAAACTGGTAAAGATTCCCGGAATAGGATCAGGTCTGGCTAAATATATCAGCAACAGGTCCTACCTCGATATTGCAGAACATGAGGCAGAATATGTTACAAAGAATAATATCAGAACCTATTTTTATCTTGATAATGATTATCCATTCAGATTAAGACAGTGTGATGATTCTCCGGTTGTTTTTTATTTTAAAGGAAACTGTGATCTTAATGCCGGGGAAATTTTAAGTGTAGTCGGCACCAGGAATGCGACAAGCCGGGGAAAAGAGTTATGTGAAAAAATAATCGGAGGCCTTGCTGCCGGCCATCCCAATCTGATAATCGTAAGCGGTCTTGCATACGGAATAGACATTGCATCCCATAAAGCAGCCCTCTCAAACAACCTTCCTACAATAGGTGTTCTTGGACATGGGTTTAAAACAACATATCCTTCTATCCATGCCTCCACAGCAAGATCCATGACGAGCATGGGAGGACTACTTACTGACTTTGTTTCCGATGCGCTTCCTGAAAGGAATAACTTTCTGAAAAGAAACAGGATTATTGCGGGTCTGTCTGATGCTACCCTTGTGGTTGAATCAGGAATAAAGGGAGGTGCTCTTATTACTGCCGATATAGCCTGTTCTTATAATCGAGATGTATTCGCTGTTCCCGGAAGGCCTGACGATCAATGGTCAGCTGGATGCAACAGTCTGATCAGGGACAATAAAGCGGCACTTATTCAGAGTTCCGATGATATTGAATACTTCCTTGACTGGAAACCTGTAAAATCTAAACCTCCTGTACAGAAAACTTTGTTTTCCGATCTTGACGACACAGAAAAAGTTGTCTATGAATTACTCATGAAACAGGGGGAACTAACTATCGATAGCATTTGCAGGACTATCGAAATTCCTATCTATAAATTATCATCACTTCTTTTGCAAATGGAGTTCAAAGGCTTGGTAAACTGTTATCCGGGAAATGTTTACCGGCTTAACTGAAAAACACTTAACTTGTATTAGTTCAAAAAAATAGATAACTTGCTTTAAAAATTTTACAAAATCCAAATTATGAAAAACATTTCAAAAATCTTTACAGTTCTTTTCCTGATTTCCGGAAATTTTGTTCAATCCCAGTCACTGGATGACATCCTGAAGGAGCATTTTTCAGCAATGGGACAGGATAATATTCTAAAGGTTAATACTCAAAAACTTACCGGGAAGATGGTTCAGGGAGGTATCGAAATCCCATTCATACAAATGGGAAAACGTCCTGATTACGTTCGTGTCGAAGGCACCTTTCAGGCATTGACATTTATCCAGACTTATAACGGGAAAGAGGGCTGGAGCCTCAATCCTTTTGCAGGTGTAACTGATCCTCAGCCTATGACTGAAGATGCTCTTAAACAGATGAAGTATCAGGCAGATATGGATGGAATGCTCTGGAATTGGAAAGATAAAGGTTATACAGTTACTTTTGACGGTAAAGAAGATATGGAAGGAACATCCTGTTTCAAAGTTAAACTGGTCACCAAAGATGGGGATACGTTTACCTATTACATTGATTCTGACTCCTATATCCTGTTACGTACAAATACAAAGTTAAAAATAATGGGGAATGAGACCAATACCGATACCTATTACAGCAACTACAGGCAAATAGAAGGGATGGCTGTACCGGGGAAAATTGAAAATAAAATGAATGGCCAGTCTGCAGGAACAATTGTAGTAGATACAGTTGTTATTAATACCGTACTACCTGACAGTCTGTTTCAAAAACCGGCAAAAAAACTGTAATAGATTGAATTTAATCTCTTCTAACTTCAGAATATGAACCTCAAACTTCTAACTATCAGTATTTTCTTTCTGGCAGTCTTTTCTGGTCTCCAAGGACAGGTAACCGATGCAACTTTCGGCGACATTGAAGGAAGACAGATTGGCCCGGCCAGAATGAGCGGACGCATATCCTGCATTGATGCAGTCAATAAAAACCCAAATATTGTCTGGGTTGGAGCTGCAGGTGGAGGGGTCTGGAAATCCCTGGACCAGGGAACCACATTCAAATCCATGTTTGATGAACAAAGCCAGTCGATTGGTTCGATTGCAATTGATCAGAACCATCCGGACACTGTTTGGGTAGGGACAGGCGAGGTATGGGTCCGAAACAGCGTTGGTGTCGGAACCGGGATCTACCGGACCGTTAACAACGGAGAAAAATGGGAATTGATGGGTTTACCAAAAAGTGAACGTATTGGCCGTATTCTACTCGATCCCAAAAATCCTCAAATTGTTTACGCGGCAGTCCTGGGAGCATTATGGGGAGACAGTGAAGAACGGGGTGTGTACAAAACCAGCGACGGAGGAAAAACATGGGAAAAATTATTGTATGTGAATCCATCAACCGGATGTGCTGATATGGCAATGGATCCTGAAAATCCTTCACTGATATATGCCTCCATGTGGGATTTCAGACGCCAGGCCTCTACTTTCAGATCGGGTGGGCCCGGAAGCAGCCTCTTTAAATCTGATGATGGAGGAAAAACATGGAATAAAATTCAAAACGGATTACCTGCCGGCAACCTCGGGAGAATTGCTCTGACAATTTCGCCGGTGAAGCCCCATTACTTCTATGCCCTGGTTGAATCTGCCAAAACAGCCCTCTACCGTTCGACTGACCAGGGAGCGAGCTGGGCAAAAATGAGTGACCAGACAGTTATGGGTGACAGACCATTTTATTTTAGTCTGATTGTTGCCGATCCAAAAGATCCCGAACGAATTTATAAGACCGGCACCACGCTGTCGGTGAGTACAGATGGCGGAAAACTATTTCAGAGTCCATCCGTAACGGGAGGAAATTATCATAGTGATACACATGCACTTTGGGCAAGCCCTATTGATAACCGTCTTGTTTATATGGGAACTGATGGTGGTGTTTATATTTCTGCGGATAAAGGGAATACATGGCGTTTTGTTCAGTGTTTACCGGTTTCCCAATTTTATCATGTAAGTGTCGATAATAATAATCCGTATAATGTTTACGGCGGGTTACAGGATAATGGTTCGTGGATGGGTCCTTCGAAAAAACCGGGCGGAATAAAAAATTCCGATTGGAAAAATATCGGATATGGTGATGGTTTCTATGCCTACGGGGATGTTTCAGATCCTGACATAACCTATTCACAGTATCAGGGTGGCAGAATTAACCGGACTAATCAAAAGACTGGTGAAAGCAAATATCTGAAGCCATTTCCTGAAGAGGGTACTGCATCTCTGAGATTTAACTGGAATACGCCTACGGTATTTGGTAAAAAAACAGGCTGGCTCTACGTCGGGTCCCAGTACCTTTTCCGATCTAAGGATAAAGGTGATTCTTTCGAGAGGATATCACCCGATCTTACTACCAATGACCCTTCTCGACAACTTCAGGAAAAATCAGGGGGACTTACAATCGATAACAGCACTGCTGAAAACAATACAACAATATTTACTATTTCCGAATCTCCCCTGGACGAAAACATAGTCTGGGTTGGTACTGATGATGGAAATGTCCAGCTTACAACTGATGGCGGGAAGACATGGTCAAAACTGAACAGCTCAATTACCGGACTGCCGGCATTTGCTTTTATTTCATCAATAGACGCTGACAATACCAACAAAAATGCAGCCTGGGTAACAGTGGATGCCCATCAAAACGGCGACTTGAACCCATATGTATATTATACTGAGGATCTGGGCAAAACCTGGCACTCATTGGTAACCAGCGATATAAATGGACATTGCCATGTAATCAAACAGGATCCTGTGAATCCGAACCTGATATTCCTTGGAACTGAGAGAGGCTTGTTTGTAAGTCTCGATCATGGTAAAATATGGGTAAGGTTTAAGAACAAAGTACCTGAAACCGGCGTTTTTGACATGGCTTTTCAGACAAGAGAAAAGGATCTGGTACTTGCAACTCATGGAAGAGGAATTATCATTATTGACGACCTCACTCCTATCCGGAACTTAACTCAATCGGTATTGGACAAGGAAGTAGCTTTTCTCCCTGTTCGTCCATACTTCTTTCCAACAGGAATCGGGGTACAGGATTTCCCTGGTGACGCAGAGTTTTCCGGTCCTAATCAATCAAATTCCGCAACTATATGCTATTACCTCAAAAAAAGAAATGTCTTTGGTGAAATGTTTATAGACATATCAGATTCCACCGGCAAATTCCTGAAAAAACTTCCTGCCGGTACACGCAAAGGAATTAATGTTGTCAGGCTTGCAACTTCAATGGATCCTCCGAAAGTCCCAAAATCTCCGAATATTCTGGGAGAGGCAGCATTCGGACCTGATTATCTGGCTGGGACATATAATATTAAACTGGTAAAAGGCAAGGAAACATTTAACACAACTCTTGTGTTGAATAATCCACCTGAATTAAACCATCCGGCAGAAGAGCGTAAGCTTCAGAGGGAGACCCTAATGAAAGCATATAAACTCCTTGAAGAATTAGCCGGTGTTGACCAGCAGATCCTTAACGCGCACGATGTTCTTAAAGCAAAGATACCTGGGACCAAAGGATCAGGTCTGAAAAAGATCCAGGCAGATATAGCAGCCTGTGAAAAAATGCATGAGCAAATCTCAGCAACTCAGGCGGGAGAAGGAGGAATTACCGGGCAGGTAAGGTTACGTGAAGACATTGCAGAAGTTTACAGCGCTGTGGGTGGCTTTCCCGGAAAGCCTACCAACCTGCAAATTAAGGCCCTGGAAAACTACGAACACAAGGTAAAGGATCTGGCAGCTAAAATCGACATTATAACCAAAACTGATATTCCTGCATTAACAAAGTAAACCTTATACTTCTAAACGAGACCATAAAGACCGCAAGGAGAAAGCATACCTTTTCGGTTCTTTATGGTCTTTTTAGTTTTAAAGAGATACTATCCTGTCGCATGCATCTTCAGGTTCAACATTAATTCTGAGAACTTTGCAGATTATTATTCCACAGTATTAAAATGATAATTGCCATAGATTTTATACTTTTAACATTCCAATTAATCTTTTAATTAATACTATTTATTATGGATCCAAGAGTACAACAATTCATGGCCATGATCAAAGCCAGAAATCCTGGTGAGAATGAGTTCCACCAGGCTGTTCAGGAGGTTGCAGAATCCCTG